>CAZJCZ010000001.1:0-26963 GCA_964544575.1 uncultured Flavobacteriaceae bacterium
CACACATGGCAAAAGTTAAAATTGTTCCGGCTGACCCAACTAAAATACCACCAGTGAGCATTACCATGTTTCCATAAAGAAAACCTCCAAGCGCTGCAGCTAATCCTGTAAATGAGTTTAACAACGATATTACTACCGGCATATCCGCTCCACCAATCGGTAATACAAATAATATTCCATAAGCTAGTGCACCAAAGAAAAGTATATATAGATATAGTTGGCTATCAGTACCTGTATATGCCATATAAGCGGCAAATGCGACTAATATTACAAAGATAACATTGTTCAATAGGTTGTATTTTGGTAAACGTAACGGCTTATTAATAGTACCATTTAGTTTACCCCAGGCAATCATACTACCAGAAAACGAAATACTACCAATGATAATTCCTGCTAATATTGTTACGATAGATATTGTATCTCCAACATAATGATGGAATTCTATTAATCCAATTAAAGCAGCACTTGCACCTCCCATACCATTAAATAGAGAAACTAATTCTGGCATTTTTGTCATAGCTACTTTTTTGGCTATGACCCAACCAATAATTGTCCCGATAAGAATTGCAATACCTATTAATATATAAATATGCATAGCAACTTCTCCTTGATATAGAAAAATTGTTCCAAAAATTGCCAAGGTCATACCACCTGCGGCTATTAGATTACCTCTTCTTGCCGATTCCGGATGCCCTAGCATCTTTAACCCAAGAATGTAAGTTATTGAAGCTATGAGGTAAATAAACTCTAGACTAAATATATATTCCATTATTTTTTCTTTTTAAACATTTCTAACATACGATCAGTAACTACAAAGCCACCAACCACGTTTAAGGTTCCCAATACTACGGCCACAAAGCCCAATGATTGTGCCAGTATATTGTCAGTATCTGCACCTAACATCACTAAAATGGCACCAATGATTACAACACCATGTATTGCATTTGCACCTGACATCAATGGTGTATGCAATACTGCCGGTACATGGCCAATTATTTCAATTCCAACAAATATCATTAGGATAACGATATAGATCATTTGGAGGTTACTACTTATAAAATCTACTAATTCATTCATATTTATTCAGTTTTTCCGTTTTGTCTTATTTCTCCGTTATATACAATTAATGTTTCATCAGTAATTTGTTCTTCTAATTCCCATTTAAACTTTGTGTCCTCAGTCAAATGGACTATAAAATTATACATATTCTTGGCGTATAGATCACTGGCATTAGTAGATACACTCTCAGGGTAGATGTTTGTTCCAATAATTTTTACCCCATGTTTAAGTACCGTTTTATTTAATTTACTCAACTCACAATTTCCACCTTGAGCTGCGGCTAGATCAATAATTACAGCGCCGTTTTTCATTTGTTCTACTTGTTCCTTCGTAATTAAAACTGGAGATTGTCTTCCTGGAACCATCGCTGTTGTAATTACAAGATCTGCCTTAAAAAGAGATTTGTCAACTGCTTCTTTCTGACGTCTCGCATAATCTTCCGACGCCGCCTTTGCGTATCCACCTTCAGATTCTTCACCTTCATTGTCAACGGTAATAAATTTGGCGCCTAAAGATTCTGTTTGTTCCTTAGTTTCTAATCGTATATCTGTAGCTTCAACAACAGCACCTAAACGTTTGGCGGTGGCAATAGCTTGTAAACCAGCGACGCCAACTCCATAAATTAAAACTCTAGATGGAGTAATTGTACCAGCCGCTGTCATCATTAGCGGGAATATTTTGGTCATTTCATAGGCACCTAAAATAACTGCTTTGTAACCCGCCAAGTTACTTTGCGAACTTAACACATCCATATCTTGAGCTCTTGATATTCGCGGCATAGCATCCATAGAAAAGGCAGTAGCGCCTTGTTTGGATATTAATTTCATATCATTTGGATGAGATTTATGAAAAAGTTGAGCCATAATGATTTGACCTTTTTTTAATTTCTTTAACTCATCATTATCAAAAGGGTTTATTTTTATTAAAATGTCGGCTTTTTTAAAAATATCAGCTTTACTTCTAATTGGAGCACCAGCTTTACTGTAGTCAGAATTTTTATAATTTGAACGTGCTCCGGCATCTTCTTCAATTCGAACTTCAAATCCTTTTTCAACAAGTTGTTTCGCAATATTGGGTGTTATCGCTACGCGTTTATCACCTTTTTGGGTTTCTTTTAATATACCTATTTTCATATGAGAAAAATTATTGTTTAATTCGACGTAAAAGTAAAAAACTTAAAAGGTTAAAAAAGTGATTTTTATCATTTTTAATCTAAATTTTATTAATATTTTTAATTTGCATAAAGAAGCTTTAAGATGTTAATAAACAGTTAGATAACGGTAAGATTAGTAATGTTATTTGACCTAATATTACAATTGTTACAATAATTAAATTAAAAATAAAATCTTACTAAAATAAAAACCTGCTCAAAACTAATATAATCTTAAATTTGTCGTAAAATAAAATCAATGATTATCACATTTTTAGGAACGGGAACTTCACAAGGAATTCCGGTCATTGGCAGTTCACACCCTGTTTGTTTGTCGAAAGATGAAAAAGACAAAAGATTGCGAAGTTCTGTAATGTTAGAATGGGGTTCTTATAGATACATAATCGACTGTGGACCTGATTTTAGGCAACAGTTATTAAGAGAAAATGTTGATTCGATAAACGGTGTTTTATTTACACATGAACATGCAGACCACACCGCCGGGTTGGACGATATTAGGCCTTTCGGCTATAAAATGGGAGAAGTACCCTTATTTATGCCAGAACGGATGACCGATAATATACAACAACGATTTTATTACATTTTCACAAGGATAAACCGATATCCTGGTGCTCCAAATGCTTCTATAGAAATAGTATACAATCAACCATTTAATCTTGGTTCTAAAGTAGTTATCCCTATTGAGTTTATGCATGGCAAAATACCTGTCTATGGTTATAGAATTGACAATTTTGCTTATTTGACTGATTTGAAAACTATTGAAGATGATGAAAAAAAGAAGTTACAACAGCTTGATGTACTGGTATTAAATGCCTTACGAATAGAATCACACCCTACACATTTAAATTTAGAAAATGCTTTGGCTTTAATTGGTGAGTTACAACCAAAAAAAGCATATTTAACACACATTAGCCATAAATTAGGATTCCATACTGAAGTTGAAAAGCAATTACCCGAAAATGTATTTTTGGCTTATGATGGCTTGCGGTTGGAAGTTTGATTTGGGGGGGATGGTGAGTGTTTAAAAATCTTATATTTATATTTTGAATTAATAAAAACTATAATTGAAAACTGTATTAATTATTGGGGGTACTCGCTTTGTTGGGAGAATTGTTATTGAAAAACTATTGGAATCCGCACCTGATCATAAAATAACTATTTTCAATAGGGGCATTTCTAATAAGACATTGTTTCAAAATGAAGAAACCATTGAATTCATATATGGAGATAGAGAAACAAAAGATATAGCACAACTTTTTAATAGAAAATGGGATATCGTTATTGATTTTATGGGCTATTTTCCAGATACACTATCGTATATGTTGCGGCATATGCATCAGAACATTGGAAGGTATATTTTTATTTCTACGATATCTGTCTATGATTTGAAAAATCCGTTATCTATTCCTATAACAGAACAGGGAAAACTGCTTACATGGAAAGAAAAGGATAGAACAGATACGTCATGGAGTTCGTACGGACAACGAAAAATTGCCTGTGAGGAGGAAATTCAAAAGTACAAACGGTTAGATCATGTTATACTACGTCCATCATTGATTTATGGGAAGTATGATTATACCGATCGTTTTTACTATTGGTTATACAAGATTAAAAATGAAAAAGAGACCGAGATTCCAGATGAATTTGAAAAACCTGTTAATTATACCTTTTCGGAAGATTTCGCCAAAGTAATCATCCATTTTATGGAAGCCAGTTATCAAAAGAATGTGTATAATGTGCTTACGCATAAAGCTGTATCACTTTCTACTATGATTAATGAATCAAAAAACCTGTTAGATACTACTTGTACTATTGTTTCTGTACACAAGGAAGAAAAATTCGAATTTGAGCTACCTCTTTGGTTTCCGAAAGAATGTTCAGAGATATCTTCCGAAAGACTAGATACTGAGTTTAATCTTAATTTTTGTTCTTTAGACGAATCACTTAAGAAAACAGTGAAATATTTTGATGGTTTACAATGGCCAAAACCAGCTACTTTATAAATAATAGAGATAATCTACACTTTTTTAGCGATCATTAAAAACAAAGGATATTTTTTAATACCAGCGTCCTGCTGTTTTTCAATAGTATGAGGAATACTATAATATTCCATTATAAAACCATATCCAGCAAGTTTTGTACTCAATTCCTTTTTATTAAAACCATTATGTCCGTCAAAATTCAATTCAGGAGCATGAAAAGAACCATCTTCTTCAACCAGGTCAGCAATACATAAATACCCATTTGTATTTATGACGTTTTTAAAAACTCCAAAGGCTTTGTCTAAGTCATTAATATGATGCATTGTCATTAAAGTATAAATAACATCAATATCAGTTATATCAATATTCTCTTTGAGCAAATCAGCTAAAAGTGGCTTAAAGTTTTTAATGCCTTGTTTTTCAATTTTTTCTTTTAAAACATCAATCATCCCTTCCGAAGTATCTACCAATGCAATAGTTTTAAAGGCATCTTTTAGTTCAAAACTCAATAATCCGGTACCACAACCAAACTCAAGGGCATTTTTAGTTCTATTTGGTTTAATATAATCGACAATTTCAATAGCGAATGCCTTTGCTCTTTTCGATTTATCAGGGTTATTATCCCATTCTTTAGCTTTGGTATCAAATCGTTCCATGAGAAAAAATTATAAGCGCTCTTCAATCCATGATTTCAAACTATAAAAATTTTGAGGAGCAACCCCATGACCAACAGGATATTCCTGATAGCTATTTTTCAAGCCCAATTTATCCAAAAAAGGAGATGCCTTTCTACCCCAATCTACTGGGATTACCTGATCTTGGGATCCATGTGAAATGTAAAAATCTAAGTTGATAAAATCTGACCTATAAAGCTCTTTAGGTAATAATTCATTATTTATATAGCCGCTTAAAGCAATTACATGTTGCACTTTACCAGGATAATTTAATGCAACCGCATAGCTCAAAATAGTACCTTGACTAAAACCTAATAGAAAAACATTGTTGGTGTCAAATTCAAAGTTATTCGTTATTTCATCGATAAAATTATTAATGGTATCTCTAGCTTTAATGGCTTCAGGAATATCTGAAAATTTACCTACTGGTGCATCAAGATGTATAGTATACCATGCATAACTGCCAAACCCCATAGAAAGTGGCGCTCGGGCACTTATAATGAGTAACTCGTCTGGTAATTCATCGGCGAATGAAAACAGATCTTGCTCATTACTTCCGTACCCATGTAACATTATGAGTAGGGGAGGTTTGCTAATCGCGATTTTTGGTTCTCTAACTAGATATTTGAGTGATAAATTCATAATGCTCAAAAATAAAAAGTCGTACTGTGAGGTACGACTTCAAAAGTATTATAATTAAATATTTTATCCTATTCCTTTAAACCATTCTTGAAATTGATCACCTAATAAAGGCACTCTTTTTTCTTCCCCTTGAATTGCTCCAATAAATCCTATTATCCACAAAACAAAAGGGAATAAAGCTAATAGCCAACCTATCATTCCTATATCTGCAAATCTGGATATTAAATTTATAACGATACCTAAGAGAATAATACCGACCATTTGTCTAATATGGAAGGATGCAAAAGAATTCTTTTGTTCATTATTCATTATGAATGCTATTATAGTACCAATAAAAGTAATATAACTTATAATCGCTATTGTTTTCCCTTCAGTGACGTTTTGATTTTCCATTTTTAAGTTTTAATTAAGTGCTGTAAATATATTAAATTTTAATGGAGTACTAGTTTATTGTTAGCAAAAACACCATAGGCTTTACCATTTAATTTTTTACCGACAAAAGCTGAATTATTAGAGGTTGAGGCTATGTGTTTTTCTTCAAAAATATATTCATGTTTTGGTGTAAATAATGTCAAATCAGCTGTTTTACCTATGTCAATAATTGGGTTTGAAATACCAAAACGACTTCTTGGCTGGATGGTTAAGCATTTGATTGTTCGTTCTAACTCTAAAACCGTATTAACAGCACCAAACAAACTTTCTAAACCGATAGTTCCATCAAAAGCATTTTCAAATTCAACTTTTTTATGTTCAACATCTAAAGGATTGTGATCAGATGTAATCATATCAATTGTGCCATTATTAATAGACTTAATAAGTGCGTTAAGATCACTTTTTGATCTCAAAGGCGGGCTAACTTTATAACTTGTATTAAAGTTTTCGAGTTCAGCATCAGTTAAACATAAATGATGTGCACTTACGCTGCAAGTCACATCTAATCCTTTCTTCTTAGCTTCTGTAATTAATTTAACAGATTTAGCGGTTGAAATAGTAGGGATATGTAATTTACCACCGGTATATTCCAATAAAAACAGGTCTCTTGCTATTTGTAACTCTTCAGCAACCGCCGGATTTGCTTTTAAACCTAATTTTGTAGTATTTACACTTTCGTTCGCAAAACCACCATTAGCAAGTGAATCGTTTTGAGGAAAACTTAATACCAATCCATTAAAATTTTGAGCATAAAGTAATGCTATTTTCATCAAGTTAGCATTGCCAATGGATGTATTATAATCGCCAAATGCAATAGCCCCAGAACTGAGCATATCATAAAGTTCAGCTAGTTCTTCACCCTTAGCCCCTTGGGTTAAATTAGCTATAGGATACAAAGCCACCACATTATTAGCTGCCTTACTAATTAAGAATTCAACGGCAGATTTGTTATCTATTAAAGGATTTGTATTGGCATTTAATGCCACAGCTGTAAATCCACTTTTTGCCGCAACTTTTAATCCGTTTAAAATAGTTTCACGTTCTTCAAATCCAGGTTCTCCAAAAGATACACTAGTATCAAACCATCCTACTGAAACATGTAGATTTTCTAATTTAACCTCTTTAAAACCCTTAGCGTTTTTAATAGTTGTGGCTATCTTCGAAAACTTGCCATTTTCGATTAATATATCTTGTGTTTTTTGATGAAAACGACTTTGACTATCAATTATTTTTGCAGATTTAATAAGTAAATTCATGAGTAATTTTGTTTATTATTTTTTTCAGTTGCATAGAATATTTAAGGCTTTAAAAATTTAAGCAACAGTATTTCTACAATCAGAAATAACATTGCGAACAGTAAAAATAATTGCCATAAACTTGTTGTTTTATATTTTTCGGACATTGTTTGAAAAGCTTCATTTACTGAGCTAATATAAGATATATTTGAACCGCCCTTAAAATATTCTTTGACATCAATATAAGATAGATCACTTTCTGCTCTATCATAATTATAGGCCAATAATTTTATGGGTTGTTTATTTTTTTGTACCTCGATAAAACCACTATTGATTGGGTTTGTTTCTGTGGTTAGTGTTACTTTCTTAGTAGATATTTTTTGTTGAGGAATAAAATCTTCGTTTGTTGATACCAAATGTACAACTTGATCATTTTCTATTTGCGTTGTCACTTCAATCGTATTTGATTTTCCATTAATATAATATAGCTCTTCCTGTTGATGGCTATACAATCCAAAGTTGTAAAAAATTGGAACAATAAGCGGTGAATCCTTAAAATTGGAATTTTTAGTATCAATTGATGATGAAAAACAATATACTTTTCCTTTGTTTAGATTTATTTGTGAAATAAAACTTCTATTGTTTTCCAACTTCAAAATTGATGAACTATTTTTAAAATTAACTCTATAACTACTCTGAACGGTTGGATATTGAAAATTTTTTATTTTTTTCTCAAAAACACCTTTTAACAAAGGGTGAGAAAAATTAATAGTTGAAATAGCTAGTTCAGCATTGTTTAAATTCGACAAACTACCAATGTTAAGTGTATTAAAAGCAAGTGAATATGAATTTAAGTTCAAATTCATAGGAGGTATAATTACTAGGTTACCACCTTTATTTAAAAATTCTTTTAATCTAGTGGCTAAGGCATTTGGAATATTTTGAGGTTCATTTAATATCAATAAATGTTGATCTTCAATCACATTATAATCAAAATTTCTTAATGTCGTACTTACAAAGTTAAACTCATCTTTTGTATAGATTTTTGATAAAAAATCATTATTATCTCCAATGGCAGTAATGTTTATTTTTTTTGGTTTATTGATAGTGAAAAACAACTTATTATCAAAAACCAAATGACCATCATCTAATTGTAATTTACCGTTGAAAGAGTTTGTATTTGGTATATTAAATTCAATTTCATTAACAGCACTGTCTTTAAATGAAATAGTTGATTTTCCTGAGAGAATTTTTTTATTAAATAATGAAACTGAAACGTTTTCCAACCCTTTTCCATAACTTTTAATAGTAGACTTAATAGTTATAGATTCGTTGTTTTGATCGCTTATATATACAGTATCAATGCTAATATTTGTTGTATTTTCAGGTTGTAACTTGATAATATATAGATTGTTTAGACTATCATTTTTAACGTTACCATCAAAATTAATTGATTGAAAATCAGATATTAAAAAAATGTTGTTCGACTTTTTTTTATCCCTTATATTACTTTTTATTTTTAGCAATATTGATTGCATATCCATTTTTATGGGATGATAATCAATTGATAATAAAGTGTTTTTGATATTCTTTGCAGATAAATTATTAAATACATTATTATTAGTATATAAATGAACACTAGGTATAGAAGAAGCACTATTGATAATATCCTGTACTGCCCTTTTGAATAATTCACCATCTTTACCCTTAGCCTGCATGCTAAATGAATTATCTAAATAGATATATGTTGTTTCAGGTTTATTAATTTTAGAACTGCTAAGATAGGGCTGTGCAAAGGAAATGATGAGTGCTGCAAACAGTAGTAATCTGGTGAAAAGTATGAGAAGTTTTTTAAGCCTTGAACTTTTTCGAGTTTGAAGTTCAACTTCTTTCAAAAATTTTACATTGGTAAAAAATACTTTTTTAAAACGTCTTAATTGAAATAAATGAACAATTATTGGGATGATAAGCAAAAATAGAGCGAAAAGAATTTCAGGATGCTTAAATTGCATTGTTCTAAAAGATTTGTCAAAAATAGTAATTTATAACATTTATTTAGGCAATAAAACTAAAAAGATATAGGAAAAATATATGTTATTTTTAGTAAGGATTTTTTTAGAAACCTGACAAATTATATTTATCATTAATATTTTATAAATGAAAAACAAATACACTTTCTTAATCATATTTTCATTTGTCGCTTTGAACTTTTCTCTAAGATCACAAAATATGACAAATGGTGATCTTGAAAAAATAATTTATGTTGTGTCAGATAGTTTACGAGGCGAAACTGGGAATTGGCAATTTATGATTAAAAATAGGATTCTACTTTGTGTTACAGACGAAAATAATAACAGAATGCGTATTATGTCTCCTATTATTGAACAAAAAAAATTAGCCTATAAGGATATGCTGAAATTGATGGAAGCTAACTTCCACACAGCCTTAGATGTTAAATATGCGATTTCTGATGATATTTTATGGTCGGTTTTTATACACCCACTTAAGGAATTAAATAAGGATGAAGTATTGAGCGCAATAAATCAAGTTTATGAGGCATCAGCAACTTATGGCACTACCTATAGCAGTACTGGATTAACTTTCCCAGACAGGCGAGTAGAAGAGAAAAAAAATAAAAGGAAAATCTAATAATCTGTTTTAATCGTATTATCAAAAGGGACCTTAAATTGATAGAGTACATCTTCATCTAATTTACCATCCAAGACATCAAGACCATAAACTATTTTTTTAGGATCATCATAAACAAAAGTACCAAATAGCCGATCCCAAAAAGAAAAAATATTACCAAAGTTGGTATCCGTCCACGGGCGTTCAAAATGATGATGGAATTTATGCATGTTGGGTGTTATAAACACTTTACTTAATATTTTATCCAGCCATATAGGCATAATTATGTTGGCATGAGTAACATAAGTAAAAAATATAGTCACGATTCTGTAAATCATATAAAAAGCAAAAGGAGCACCCAGCAAAAGAACTGCCATTAGTGCGAAAATTTCTCTCAAAACATAATCACCGGGATGATGCCTTGTGCCGGTAGTGGCGTCAACTTTAGTATCACTATGATGTATCATATGGAATTTCCACATCCATCTTATTTTATGGAGTAAGTAATGCACTAAATATTGAGCGAAAAAATCTAATAAAAACAAGGCTAATAGTAATTCCAACCAAATTGGTAATTCAGTAAGGTGTAATAGTCCTATTTCATTGATCGTGATATAATTAAATATACTTACCGTTGCAATACCAAACAGCAAATTAATAGTTAACGTGGTTGCTAAAAATATAAAATTGACACTTGCATGTTTCCATTTTTTGTACTGTAAGTCAAATAAGGGGAAAAAGCCTTCTAAAGACCAGCTAAATAATAAGCAAATAATTATCCAGATTAATTTTTGCCATGATGGCATCTGCTCAAAAAAAAGTAAGAAACTTTCCAAATTGATAAAATTAGGTTTTTACAAACCTACATAATTTTTTTATTATCAATATTCTGAGATAAAAGAATATATTAATTGATTCTTAAAGAAAAAACCCGCTTATGTAAGGCGGGTTTTTCAATTTTAAATATATGATTATCTCTTTACTTTCTCCTTTAATAGAGCAATTTTGATCACTTCCTTCATAGTGTCAACATAATGAAATGTTAAACCTTTTAAGTATTGTGGTTTAATTTCATCAATATCTTTTTGGTTGTCTTTACACAAAATAATGTCTTTAATATTTGCCCTTTTAGCGGCTAATATTTTTTCTTGAATTCCACCTACCGGTAACACTTTTCCTCGTAAAGTAATTTCGCCGGTCATTGCTAGTCTGGATTTAACCTTTCGACCGGTATATACTGATACTAATGATGTTAGCATAGTAATACCCGCACTAGGCCCATCTTTGGGAGTTGCACCTTCAGGTACGTGAATATGTACATTTTTTGTCTCTAAATCTTCTGCTTTGATACCAAATTCATCGGCATTGGCTTTGATAAATTCCATGGCAATGGTTGCAGATTCCTTCATTACCTTACCTAGATTACCCGTTATCGTTAGATTTCCCTTTCCTTTAGACAGGATCGATTCAATAAATAGTATATCACCTCCAACACTAGTCCACGCTAAACCAGTTACTACACCAGCAACTTCGTTATCTTCATATTTATCACGTTCTAAACGAGCGGGTCCAAGAATTTTTACTATATCTTCATTAGTTATTTTAGTATCGTATTCCTGTTCCATAGCAATCGATTTAGCCGCATATCGTACAACTTTGGCAATTTTTTTATCTAATCCTCTTACACCTGATTCACGGGTATAACCTTCAATAATTTTCTCTAATTGTTGTTTCCCAATTTGTATATCTTTGGCTGTTAATCCATGCTCTTTTAATTGTTTAGGAAGCAAATGTTTCTTAGCTATTACAATTTTTTCTTCAATAATATAGCCGTTAACATTTATGATCTCCATCCGATCTCGTAAAGCCCAAGGAATTGTGGACAGGGTGTTCGCAGTAGCAATAAATAATACTTTAGATAAATCATAACCCATCTCCAAATAATTGTCGTAGAACGAAGTGTTTTGTTCAGGATCAAGAACTTCAAGCATAGCAGAAGATGGATCTCCACTGTGACTGCTTGCTAATTTATCAATTTCATCAAGTACAAAAACAGGGTTAGATGTCCCTGCTTTTTTGATATTCTGAATTATCCTACCCGGTAAGGCCCCAATATACGTTTTACGGTGCCCACGAATCTCTGCTTCATCCCTCATACCACCTAAAGAAATCCGTACATATTTTCTACCTATCGCTTCAGCAATTGATTTTCCTAAGGAAGTTTTACCAACTCCCGGAGGCCCATACAAACATAATATAGGTGATTTCATATCACCTTTAAGTTTTAATACTGCTAAATGTTCAATAATGCGGTCTTTAACTTTATCTAAACCGAAATGATCTCTATCTAATATTTTTTTAGCACGTTTCAGGTCAAATTTATCTTGCGAAAACTTTTCCCAAGGTAATTCTAATAATAGATCTAAATAGTTACGCTGCACTGAATATTCAGCAACCTGAGGATTCATGCGCTGTAATCGTCCTAATTCTTTATCAAAAACTTCTGAAACTTCTTTAGTCCATTTTTTCTTTTTGGATTTGAGTCGCATTTCTTCTATATCTTCATCATAAGAAACTCCACCAAGTTCTTCCTGTATGGTTTTCATTTGTTGATGCAGATAATATTCGCGCTGCTGCTGATCCATATCTTCCCGAACCTTAGATTGAATATCGTTTCGAAGCTCAAGGCGTTGCAATTCAGTATCCATTTTCTTCAAAGTAGATAAAGCCCTATCTTTCAAGTTATTAATATTCAATAACTCTTGTTTTTCTGTAACATCAAGGTTCATATTAGATGATACAAAATTCACTAAGAAAGAATTACTTTGAATATTTTTAATTGCAAATGTTGCCTCCGTAGGTAAATTAGGATTCTCTTTAATTATTTTTACCGCTAAATCTCGAATAGAATCAATTATAGCAGCAAATTCAGTGTCATTGACCTTGGGATACTTTTCTACAACTTCTTTAGCGGTGGCCTTAATAAAGGGCTCATTTTGTACGAAGTCACCTATTTCAAAGCGTTTTTTACCCTGGATCACTACCATCGTATTACCATCTGGCATTTTTAGTACGCGCAATATTCTGGCAACAGTACCTATTTTATGAATGTCATTTTTAGTGGGGTTTTCAACTGTTTCATTTTTTTGCGCAACAACACCAATCGTTTTATTTCCTGCGTTTGCTTCTTTAATTAGTTTGATAGATTGATCTCTTCCGGCCGTAATTGGTATCACTACTCCTGGAAATAATACAGTATTTCGCAATGGTAGAATTGGCAATACTTCGGGTACATCTTCATTCTTTATTTCTTCCTCATCTTCAGGCGTCATTAGAGGTATTAACTCCGATTCATCATCTAGTATATGTTGAAGTGACAAACTGTCAATATTTAAAAATTTTGGATTACTCATATGTTATTTTAGGTCAATATGACATTAAACGGTTATTATATAAAAATCATATACAAAATTTAAATAAATAATTGATTAATAATCAATTAGTTGTATATTTAAATTTGTATTTCCAACTCATAAAGTTCAATAGTTATGCCAATGATGACTTTATTATTTATTTGAATTTTTAAAATTAAAATAATTTATTTTCAATTAAGTGTAACAGTTTAACTTCTAATTTGTCTTTTTAATAGAAACGATACATTGCAAAACAATAATCAACATATTACCAAACTTTTACAGCGATGTAAAAGTGGAGAAGAAAGTGCTCAATTCGAAATCTATAAGTTGTATTACAAAGCAATGTACAATACATCACTTAGGATTTTAAATGACAGTTTTGAAGCTGAGGATGTAATGCAAGAATCGTTTCTAGTTGCGTTCACAAAATTGGGCACTTTTAAAGGAGAAGTTACATTTGGGGCATGGTTAAAAAGAATTGTTATCAATAAAAGTATAACCCAGTTAAGAAAAAATAAAAAGTTTGATCATGTACCCCTTGAAGTAGTTGCAGAACAAAGTGATGGTGATGAAAGAAATGAAGAGTATTCAATGATTAATGTGAAAGAAATATTTGGAGCTATTAACCAATTAAAAAATAACTATAAAGTTGCCTTAACATTGAATTTAATTGAAGGTTACGATTACGAAGAGATTTCAGATATTATGAAAATATCATATCAAAATAGCAGAACAATGATTTCAAGGGCAAAAAGTAAATTACGTGAATTATTAGTAGTGAATTATGAAAGATAAATTAGAACAACGGTTTAAAGAATTGGAAGGTCAATTTGATACTGAAGAACCTAAGTTAGGTCATTTTAACAGGTTTGAAGCTAAGTTGGCACAAAAGGATACCAAACAACCTAAATGGAACCCAAGATCCTGGACATGGATAGCCGTAGCGGCATCAATTGCCTTGCTTTTTGGAGTATGGTTTGGAGGGTATTCATCTAAACAAGGGTTAGAATTGGCTGATGTATCACCACAAATGGAAGAGACTCAAAGTTTTTTTGTATCAACTATCAGACAAGAAATTGAAAATATAAATGTAAAACGCAACGATGACAATCAACAAATTATTGATGACGCATTTTTACAACTCAATAAATTGGAAGAAAACTATAAAAACCTAACTGTAGAGTTAGACAATAGTAATAGAGATAAACGTATTATTTATGCGATGATAAATAATTTTCAGCAGCGTATAGAAATACTGCAAACTTTACTGCAACAATTAGATGAATTAGAACAATTAAAAACAATTAATCAAGATGAAAAACTTATATAACATAGTAATTGCTTTAATTTTTATTCCAATAGCTTTAAATGCTACTGAAATAGATAATTTTAAGCATGAAAAATCAAAAACTATCAAAAAAGAATTTACTGTTAATGCCGATGCATTGATGAAAATTAATAACCGATATGGAAATGTAGATGTCATTTCCTGGGATGGAAATAAGATAGTGATCGAAGTTAAAATTACCGTGAGTGGTAATGATGAAGACAAGGTTATGAAACGTTTAGACATGATAGACGTTGAATTTGAGAGTAGTCGGAGTGAAGTTTATGCAAAAACTGTTATTGAAAAGAAATCATCTAGCTGGTCATGGAACTGGGGTAAGAAAAATAATGTGAATTATCAAATAAATTACAAGGTCAAAGTCCCTATCACAAACAATGTTAACTTAATGAATGACTACGGTAATATATCCTTAAATGAAATAAAAGGAGACGCTTCTATAAATTGCGATTACGGTAAAATTATAATTGGTGAATTGCATAGTAACAATAACAAGATTAATATTGATTATTGCAGCGCTTCAACTATTGGTAAAATGAACGGAGGTACTATAAATGCTGATTATTCAAAATTTACCGTAGAGCGCGCTGGTGAAGTTAAACTAAATGCCGACTATACTACGTCTGTTTTTGAGAAGATAAATGACTTAAGTTACAGTTGTGATTATGGAAGTTTAACAGTTAATAAAGGAACCAGTTTAAATGGTAATGGAGATTATCTAACAACCAAATTGGGAAGTATTTCTAAAAACGTGACGATTACATCAGATTACGGATCAATTAGGATCGAAGAATTACAAAATGGATTTGATTCAGTGATTGTAAAGGGAGATTACTGTGGAGTAAAAATAGGTACACCAGATGCTCCTTTCGATTTTACCTTAAACTTAAGTTATGGTAGTTTTAAACGCGATGAAGGTAAATTTGACATTACTAAGCAAATTGTGAAATCAAGTTCAAAATATTATGAGGGCTATTTTAAAAGTCAAAATTCAGGCTCAACAATTAACATAAATTCTGATTACGGAAGTGTAACATTTTTTTAACAATAATATTAATTTAATAACCAAAACAATAAGATGAAAAAATTAGCGATCATTATAATACTATTGACTTTTACCGCAAATGTTGATGCACAATGGTATGGAAAAAAAATAAAAGGAAATGGTAACGTAGTAACAAAAACCAGAAATGTTTCGGAGTACGATCAAATTGCAGTAGCTGGTTCTTTTGATGTGAAACTGGTAGCCGGTAAAGAAGGTAAACTTACTATTAAAGGGGAAGAGAATTTATTGGAATACTTAATTACAGAAGTTAAAGATGGTAAATTGAAGATCAAATGGGAAAAAGGTGTTAATATTAATACTACTAAAGAACTACTTGTTACTGTACCTTTTGAAGATATTAAAGCTGTTTCATTGGCAGGCTCAGGGGATGTTTTTTCTGAAGATACAATCAAAACAGATAATTTAAAAGTAGCTCTAGCTGGTTCTGGAGACATGAAATTAAAAATTAACGCTTCCAGTATTTCGTCAGCTGTTTCAGGTTCTGGAGATATCAAATTAATGGGTTCTAGCGAGAATTTGAAATGTGCCATTGCCGGTTCGGGCGATATAGATGGATATGAATTAACATCTAATAATGTTGAAGTTAGTATAGCAGGATCAGGTGATATTAAAGTTAATGCAAAAGAAAATTTAAAAGCAAGAATTTCAGGATCAGGAGATGTATATTACAAAGGGAATCCTAGACAAGATGTAAAAGTAAGTGGTTCAGGTTCGGTGAGCTCACGTTAAAAAATATTTTATCTCAAAGTTAAAAAGGAGCAAATTATTTGCTCTTTTTTTTGTGGATAATATTTCGAGGAAAATATAACTTCAAACTGATCATTATCATTTTAATTTCCATTTTACTTAATTAAATTTGAGAGAATAGTCCTAAAATATTGGAAATGGATACATTGTCTCAAGATAATTATACTCCACTCGACACTAGTTTTCCCATTTGGGATCAAGTTTTTATGGTGGCACCTTTGGTAGTGATTGGTACTAAAGAAGGAAATGACTATGATCTGGCACCAAAACACATGGTAACTCCGGTCAGTTTTGGCAACTACTTCGGATTTGTATGTACGCCTAAGCATTCCACTTATCAAAACATAAAAGAGACCGGATACTTTACCGTAAGTTATCCAATGCCAGATCAAGTTATTCTCGCTTCACTTAGCGCCTCGCCCAGATGTGATAATATTACCAAATCTAAACAGATCATAGAAGGATTGCCAACTATAAAGGCAAAAACAATGGATGCTTTAATGGTAGCCAATTCATATTTATATCTGGAATGTAAATTATTTAAAATTATAGATGGATTTGGCCAAAACAGTTTTATAACAGGTGAAATTACATATGCAGTTGCAAACACAAATTATATAAGGATTTCTGAATTAGATGAACAAGAACAAATCAAAAACAACCCTTTATTGGCATATATAGCCTATGGACGTTTTGCAAAAATTGAACATACCTATAATTTTCCTTTTCCTAAAGACTTTAAAAGGTAATCTGATGGATGAACGACTGGCATTAAAAATATGGGATCATTTAAAAATAGAGCAAGAAAATATTCTTCAATTTTTAATTCAATTAGTTGAAAATGAGTCTCCCTCATTAAATATTGAAGCACAATTCAAGGTATTCGCTCTGCTCAAAAAGAAATTAGAGGAACTAAATTATTTTGTATTACATGTTCCAGGTATAAAAACCGGTGGTTATCTATATGCTCGTCCTTTGCAACGAGATAAAAAGAAACCTTTACAATTACTCATAGGACATTGTGATACCGTTTGGGCTGTCAACACATTAAAAAATATGCCTGTAAGTCGTCAAAAAGATAAAATAGGAGGGCCGGGAATCTATGATATGAAGGCTGGGTTAACCCAGATCATGTTTTCGATACAAGCTATCCAAGAATTATCCTTAAACCTATCTGTTACACCAGTTATACTGATTAATTCAGATGAAGAAATTGGAAGTAAAGAATCTACGAGTATAATTAAAAGGTTAGCCAGGATAGTAAATAGGGCTTATATTTTAGAACCACCTTTGGGATTAGACGGAAAATTAAAAACCGCACGTAAAGGTATTGGACGATTTATTATTAAGGTTAAAGGGAAAGCTGCTCATGCAGGTTTAGACCCAAAGAAAGGTGTTAATGCTATCGTAGAATTATCACATCAGGTACAACAATTGTTTGCCATGAATGATTTTGAAAAAGGTATTACAGTAAACGTAGGTATGATAGAGGGTGGTATTTCTGCAAATGTAATTGCCCCTGAAAGTAAAGCTGTGGTTGATGTACGTGTATTAAATAGATCTGACGGAGAATATATAACAAAGAAAATACTTCAGCTAAAACCTATGCTTCCGGATGTAGAACTTAATATTAAAGGAAATATTGGAAGGCCACCCATGGAAAAAACAGAGG
This sequence comes from uncultured Flavobacteriaceae bacterium, assembly GCA_964544575.1. Classification (GTDB taxonomy): domain Bacteria; phylum Bacteroidota; class Bacteroidia; order Flavobacteriales; family Flavobacteriaceae; genus Aureibaculum. The sequence continues at coordinate 18,070 of CAZJCZ010000001.1, forward strand.
GAAATAAAAAATTATGGCACTTGGCAAAAGTTAATGGTTCGCTGTTAAAGCTTGAACTTAAAGAAGCCACTGCCGGAGGTGGTTCAGACGGAAATACAACGAGTTTATTTACACCTACCCTTGACGGATTAGGAACCACTGGTGATGGTGCTCATGCAAATCATGAGTTTATTTTTTTAGAAAAATTACCTGAAAGAACAGCATTGTTATCGTTGTTACTTTTGGCGGATCCACTAAAAAAACTAGAAAATGAGGAATCATAATTATATCCATACATCTTTAACACGCATCACTGATTTTAGAGAAAATCCGTTTGATGTTGTTAAGATTTCAAATTCAAATTGGGAAACAGGAGATTATGTTGTTTGTAGAATCATCGATCCTGGAAGTAATCAATTATCATTAGAGTTACCAAGTGGGAGAATTCGTGGAGTTATGGGAGGAGAACTTGTTATCGGGGCTCTAGGAGAACGTTTTGCAACACTCGAAGCAACTGGTACCTGGAAAAAAGTGGGAAGTAACGGGAATTTACATATTTTAACAGCTGCTGGGTTAATGGGAAAACTTACTTCTAAGTCTGTGTATATTCCCAATATGATGGAAATTAAATATTTAGGCCATACATTAAGGAATGGTGAAAAGCTGACCATGGAAACATTTGTTAAACCTGTAGAACCAAAAAAATTCAATACGCCTGTTGTATTGCTCGTTGGTACTTCCATGTCTGCCGGAAAAACTACTTCTGCTAGAATTGTTACTAATCTTTTGAAAATTGCCGGATTGCGAGTAGTCGGTGCCAAACTATCGGGAGCAGGTAGATTTAAAGATATATTAGCGATAAAGGATGTAGGGGCTGATGTAGTTCTTGATTTTGTTGATGCCGGTTTGCCATCAACAATTTGCCCAAAGGAAATTTTTAAGAAAAAAATGGTTTATTTAAAAAACGCCATTAGTCAAGCAAATGCAAATGTTGCAGTTATTGAAATGGGAGCTTCTCCTTTAGAACCTTATAATGGTGATCTGGCAATTGAAGCTATAAAACAACATTTAAAATTCACCATACTTTGTGCTTCTGATCCATATGCCGTATTTGGCCTTATGAAAGCATATAACCTAACTCCAGACATTGTAACAGGTATTGCAACTAATACCTTAGCTGGTTGCGAATTAGTAGAAAATTTGTGTAATGTAAGGGCATTAAATCTTATTGATCAAAAAACAACACCTGAATTTAAAAGGTTACTAGGTAAAAGCTTAGGAATTAGATTGAATTAACCTATTTCAATACAAGTAAACTAAGAGAAATTTCTATACTTTTTGGTTTCATCAAATATATGTTGCAATATTTTTTTCTCCTGTTCATCGTAGTCAATATGTTTTCTTTTCATCACAATAGTTGCAACTTCATTGACTTTGTTCATTACATAAGTAGAAAATCCTCCTGAACCACCCCAAGAAAAAGAAGGGATAAAATTTCGAGGAAAATTACCACCAAAAATATTAGCACTTACCCCGATTATAGTGCCGGTATTGAACATGGTGTTAATTCCACATTTAGAATGATCACCCATCATTAATCCACAAAATTGCAGTCCTGTTTTAGCAAAACGCTCTGTTTCATAGCTCCATAATTTTACCTCAGCATAATTATTTTTTAAATTGGAATTATTCGTATCAGCACCTAAATTACACCATTCTCCGATTACGGCATTTCCTAAATAGCCTTCATGTGCCTTGCTCGAGTATCCAAAAAATACCGTGTTATTTACTTCACCGCCGACTTTGCTTAAAGGTCCAATAGTAGTAGCTCCATAAATTTTTGCACCCATTTTTAAAATAGAATCATGACATAATGCGAAAGGCCCCCTAACTAAAGATCCTTCCATGATTATCGCATCTTTACCAATATAAATAGGTCCTGAAGAAGCATTTAAAGTAGCAAATGAAATATCAACGCCTTCTTCCAAAAAAATATTTTCTTTATGGATACAATTTACGGTACTAGGTATAGGTTCTGATTTTCTTCCTTCAGTTAAAAAAACATAATCTTCAATTAATGCCTTCTCATTTAATGAAAAAATATCCCAAGTATTTTTGATTTGAAGTAACTCGTCTTTGTAATGCGTTATATCATAAGTGCCAAAATCAACATTTTCTTGAGTGTTTAAAGTATAAAAGGCTACTACTTCGTCATCTTTAAAAATGGCTTCATTTTCTTTTAAATTTTTTACAAGTGCAACAAGGTTTGAATTTGGTAAAAAAGAAGCATTCAGCAAAATATTTGTGTCCATTTCAACCATTGGAAATTTTTCCTCTAAATAATCTTCCGTAATTGTGGTGGTGGTAATACCCAGATATTTTTCCCACTTTTCTCTAATGGTTAAAATACCAATTCTAATATCGGCTACAGGTCTTGTATATGTAAATGGTAATAAAGCATTTCGTACTGTGCCATCAAATAATATGTAATTCATGCAATTTTTTTTTACAAAGATATAATTTGTAGGTTAATACTCAAATTAGGCATGTAACGTTTCGACAACTTTTGTCTCGATTCAATTAAAGTGAATTTATAGCATTGTCCATCCAAGTCAATCGATCCATAGCCCAACCTGATAAATAATTATTTTCGTCTAAAAACGAATTGCCAACAAAATTATTAGGCCAAAGATATACTCCTAAAATTTCCCAAGTATCAAAATTTGTATCTATTGCACCCGCTTTTTCTAAGGTATCTTTATAACTACTTATCTTAGCTAAGATGGAGGTCTCTGAAAAAGCGCCACTTCTTAAGACATTCCACCGGGCTTTTAATTCTGCAACAAATGCAGGATCTTGCAATAATTTATTCCACCAAAATGGAACCAGCCAAAAATCTCCTGAACATCTTTCATTAAATTTATAGGCCCATACATTTGTATTTCCACCACTGCAATAATCAGCATTCCCAAAAGCCAAATTGAAATCCCAAATAGGTCCCATTTTTAATTTTCCATTTTTATCTTTATGCATAAAAGTGCTTAATCGATAACCATCTACATTATTGGATATTTCGTTCAACAAAAAGAAATCAATAAAGCTGGGAACATCAATATAAGCCGAATAACCAGTAATAGGATCCTTAAAATCATTTGAAGCTAAGGCATTTTCAAAATCAGTTATATACGAAGATATGTAAGCTTTTTGTTCAACAGTAATGTCCTCGGCATCAGGATATTCATATAAAAAGTTGATTTCCTGGCCAACTGAAGCATTTGGTGGTGCATATGGTGATGTAAAAGAATTCAGATCGTTATAACCTTCACCTAGATTAGTTCCAGCTGTTTTATCAATTTTTAATATATATCCACCAGTTAGGTCTTCTCCAGAATTTTCGTCGTCTTTCAATTTGTTGATATCAATTCGTTGACTATCACGTTTTAATTTTTCCATAAATACATAAACTCCTTGATATTCATTATTTATGGTGAGTTCAACAAATTTACTACGGCTGGCATACATATCAATATCGCGAGATAAATCATAGATTAAAATATTTCTCATTAGCGATTTATCACTATAGGGTCCGTAGAGAATCCAATCTTCTTCTTCTGGAAACCCAAGTAATGAAACATTTAAATCTTCGTTATTAGCATCCCATGTTTCTAATCCGTAGGATTTCTTTGGAAATGTTTGGGAAGTAGCTCCACGAAATTCAATTCCTATATTTCCGTCATAAGTAACTATATCTGCTTCAGAGATAGTAATTTCAGCACTTATTTTTGGTTCATCAACTATGGTCCCACCATTTGTGTCCACAATAATCTGTGGTAAGCGGTCCTCAGGCTTTATAACGATTTCATCGGGAAGTTCACTCTCAAGAGTACTATTATTACATCCTGAAATTAGAATGAAAATGAAAAAAATTGAAAAAAGTAATTTGAAAAATCGATACTGAAGAAACTTATTTTTCATTAAAGTTAAATTTTATTCAAAGATATCATATCCAATCCAAATAAAACACCATTTCTCAACGATTTTGAACTGTATACTAGTAAATTTTGAAAGGTCTTAAACCAAATTAATTATTTATTTAAATACATTTTACGCCTTGAGTACAATTCATAAAATTGATCGTCTTTTAAACTGTCAATAAACAAAATACTCTCACCTGTAGATTTCATTTCAGGTCCTAATTTTTTATCTACATTAGGGAATTTATTAAAAGAAAAAACGGGTTGTTTTATAGCAAACCCTTCTAATTTTGGATTAAAAGTAAAATCTTTTAATTTATTTACTCCTAGCATTACTTTGGTCGCATAATTTACATAAGGTTCGCCGTAGGCCTTAGATATAAAAGGAACCGTTCTAGAAGCTCTTGGATTTGCTTCTATAATATAAACGATATCATCTTTTATTGCGAATTGTATGTTTATCAAACCTACAGTTTTCAACGCTTTCGCAATTTTAACCGTATGATCTTTAATCTGTTGCATTACAAATTCTCCTAAATTGAATGGGGGTAAAGTAGCGTTAGAATCACCAGAATGCACCCCGCAAGGTTCAATATGTTCCATAATACCTATGGAATATACTTCGTCACCATCACAAATAGAGTCAGCTTCAGCTTCTATAGCCCCATCTAAATAATGATCTAATAACAATACATTATTTGGTATTTTTCGAAGCAGATCAACCACATGTTCTTCAAGCTCTTCTTTATTTATAACAATTTTCATTCCTTGACCGCCTAATACGTAAGAAGGTCGAACAAGAATTGGAAAATCTAACTCATCGGCAACGGCTGAGGCCTCATCTGCCGTGGTAGCGATACCAAACTGTGGAAAAGGAATATCGAGTTCTTCTAATAACTTAGAAAAACGACCTCGATCTTCGGCGAGGTCTAAAGCTTCAAATGAGGTGCCTATAATTTTGACACCATTTTTTGCGAGTTTCTCAGACAATTTTAAAGCCGTCTGTCCGCCAAGCTGAACGATTACTCCTTCAGGTTTTTCATGCTGAATAATGTCATATAGATGTTCCCAAAAAACAGGTTCAAAATACAATTTATCGGCTGTATCGAAATCTGTAGAAACCGTTTCTGGATTACAATTAACCATAATGGTCTCATAACCACATTCTTTAGCAGCTAACACCCCATGGACACAACAATAATCAAACTCTATCCCTTGTCCGATCCTATTTGGGCCAGACCCTAAAACGATTATCTTCTTTTTGTCAGTTACAATTGATTCGTTTTCTGAGGAAGCTACGCCATTTTGAATACTATTATTTTCAAAAGTAGAATAGTAGTATGGTGTTTCGGCTTTAAACTCTGCAGCACAGGTGTCAACTAGCTTGTATACCCTATTGATATTTAATTCTTTACGTTTTTTATGGACTTCACTCTCTAAACATTTTAGCATATGTGCGATTTGACGATCACCATATCCTTTTTGCTTTGCTGTTAATAAAATATCTTTAGGTAATGTGTCTAGTGTATAGGTAGAAATTTCTATTTCTAAATAATGCAATTCTTCATATTGTCTTAAGAACCACATGTCAATTTTAGTAATTTCATGAATTCTACTCAATGGAATTCCCATTTGAATAGCGTCATATATTACAAAAACTCTATCCCAGCTCGCGTTTGTAAGCTTTTCAATAATTGTATCATAATCTTTATAGCCCTTACCATCAGCACCAATACCATTACGCTTTATCTCCAAAGATTGAGTTGCTTTATGCAAGGCCTCTTGAAAAGAACGCCCAATACCCATAACCTCTCCTACAGATTTCATCTGTAATCCTAAAGTACGATCAGACCCTTCAAATTTATCAAAGTTCCATCTCGGAATTTTTACAATTACATAATCCAGGGTAGGCTCAAATAGGGCGGATGTAGTTTTGGTAATTTGATTCTCTAACTCGTCTAAGTGATAACCAATGGCCAATTTCGAAGCAATTTTAGCAATAGGGTACCCGGTTGCTTTTGATGCTAATGCCGATGAACGCGAAACACGGGGATTAATTTCAATGGCAATTATATCTTCTTTTTCATCCGGGCTCACAGCAAATTGCACATTACAACCACCGGCAAAATCACCAATAGAGCGCATCATATGAATGGCCATATCCCGCATTTTCTGAAAAACAGTATCACTTAGGGTCATCGCAGGGGCAACAGTAATTGAGTCGCCAGTATGAATTCCCATTGGATCCATGTTCTCAATAGTACAAATAATAACAACATTATCATTTTTATCACGCAGTAGCTCCAATTCATATTCTTTCCATCCCAAAAGTGCTTTATCAATAATAACCTCGTGTATAGGTGATGCCTCTAAACCGCGGCTTAATAATTCATCAAAATCCTCTTTTCTGTGAACAATTGAAGCACCAAAACCACCCAGTGTAAAAGAAGGTCTGATTACCAATGGGAACCCATATTCCTGAGCGATTTCTTTTCCCTTTAAAAATGAGTTAGCCGTTGTTGATGGTGCCTGGCCAATACCAATTTCCAACATTAGTTTTCGAAACTGCTCTCTATCTTCTGTAATATTAATAGCGTCAATGTCAACGCCAATGATGTCAATATTAAAATCTTTCCAAATGCCTTTATCTTCTGCCTCAATGCATAAATTCAAAGCAGTCTGACCTCCCATGGTTGGTAAAACCGCATCTATAGATGGATGTTTTTGCAGTATTTCTACTATTGATTTCGTGGTAAGTGGTTTTAAGTAGACATTATCAGCTAATGCAGGGTCTGTCATTATGGTAGCAGGATTGGAGTTGATCAATGTAACTTCAATTCCTTCCTCTTTAATTGAACGGATAGCTTGACTACCAGAGTAATCAAATTCACAAGCTTGGCCTATAATGATTGGACCAGAGCCTATAATTAAAACTGACTTTATATTTTTATTTTTTGGCATTTGAAGCGATTATTTTCTGGATGCAAATATTTAAAATTCCTTTTTCTTAGGGATAAATTAATCTTAAAACTTATTAAAAGATATAAAAAAAAGGTGTTACTAAAAGTAACACCTCATTATATTCAACAATGAAATCATCATTATTTTTTTGGTTTGGCTTCTGATGAAACCGATATTTTTTTTCTTCCTTTAGCTCTTCTTCTAGCTAATACTTTTCTACCGTTTGCGCTAGCCATTCTTTCCATAAAGCCATGCTTATTTCTTCTTTTTCGTCTTGAAGGTTGAAACGTTCTTTTCATTTTATTCTATCTTTAGTATCTTCTTTATATGTAATTGCATGCTTTATAATAAAAGCTATACGGTAAAATCGAGCGCAAATATACAAATCCTTTTGTGTAATACAAATAGTTTTTTTAAGAAAAAAAATAAAAAATATAATTAGTTTAATATTGGAATTATTCAATATTTTAGCAAAAATATATTTAGGATGGAACCATATCAAAAACCAATGCTTAAAGAGGGTAGTTTAGAAGGTAAAGTAATCGTAATTACTGGAGGCGGTAGCGGGCTAGGTAAAGCTATGACCACCTATTTTTTAGAGCTTGGGGCCAATGTGGCTATTACTTCCAGGAATTTAGAAAAACTACAAAAGGTTAAAATAGAGCTTGAAGAAAAAACAGGAGGGAAAGTTTTAGCCGTTCAATGTGATGTACGAAATTATGATGAAGTGGAGGCTATGTTAAAAACTACATTGAAAGAATATGGAAAAGTTGATGGCCTATTAAACAATGCAGCAGGTAATTTTATCAGTCCGACAGAACGCTTATCATCAAATGCCTTTGATACCATTATTGATATTGTACTTAAAGGAACTAAAAATTGCACCTTGGCATTTGGTAAACATTGGATCGCTGCGAAACAAGAAAAATCAACGGTACTTAATATTGTAACAACCTATGCTTGGACGGGTTCTGCATATGTGGTACCATCAGCTACGGCAAAAGCAGGAGTACTGGCTATGACCAGATCATTGGCTGTAGAATGGGCTAAATATGGTATTAGATTTAATGCAATTGCACCAGGACCATTCCCAACAAAAGGGGCATGGGATAGGTTATTACCTGGTGATTTAAAAGATAAGTTTGATATGAAAAAGAAAATCCCATTACGCAGAATGGGCGAGCATCAAGAGTTAGCAAACCTAGCTGCCTATTTGATGTCAGATTTTTCTGCTTATATAAATGGTGAGGTGGTAACAATAGATGGAGGAGAGTGGTTACAGGGAGCAGGAGAATTTAACATGTTGGAAGCCGTACCACAAGAAATGTGGGATATGTTGGAGAATATGATCAGAGCCAAGAAAAATAAAAGTTGAAATTCATTAATTATTTATAAAACCATTAATCAAAAACAATTATGAGAAAATTAATTTTAGGAGTATTATTTTTATTTTTTGTTGGAACCACTTTTGCTCAAGAGGTAACAATAAAAGACGCTAAACAAACTGGAATCGAGATCAATGATGATTTAATTCCAATTGACCCCAATGTTCGGACCGGGAAGTTAGAAAACGGTTTAACCTATTATATCCGTAATAATGGCAAACCAGAAGATAAAGTAGTTCTTAGACTTGCTATAAATGCTGGTTCTATATTAGAAGATGATGACCAACAAGGTCTTGCACATTTTATGGAGCATATGAATTTTAATGGTACCAAAAACTTTAAGAAAAATGAACTTGTAGATTATTTACAAAGCATTGGAGTTAAGTTTGGGTCTCATTTAAACGCCTATACAAGTTTTGATGAAACAGTCTATATTTTGCCTATTCCTAGTGATGATGAAGAAAAGTTGGATAAAGGGTTTCAAATACTGGAAGATTGGGCCTTTAACACTTTGTTGACAGACGAAGAAATTGATAAAGAAAGAGGGGTTGTTTTAGAAGAATACCGCTTAGGTTTAGGTGCAGATAAACGCATG
>CAZJCZ010000001.1:27063-36358 GCA_964544575.1 uncultured Flavobacteriaceae bacterium
AAAAAGTCAATGGTAAAACAATTGTTTTCTCAAATGATCAACAATCGTTTGGATGAATTACGTAATGCTGAAAACCCACCTTTTGTGTATGGTTCTTCGTATCACGGTGGCACTTGGGCTAGAAGTAAACATGCTTATCAATCTTTTGCAATATCTAGTGAGACTGGGCAATTAACGGCTTTAAAAGCCTTATTAGAAGAGAATGAGCGTGTTAAGCGATTTGGATTTCAAAAAGCGGAATTTTTAAGAGCCAAAAAAGATGTGTTGGCGAGAATGGAAAAAGCATTCCAAAATAAAGATAAAGCTGAATCGGCAAATTATGTTGGTGAATATGTTAGAAGTTTCTTAGAACAGGAAGCAATACCCGGGATAGAATGGGAGTATAATATGCATAAAAAAGAATTACCAAATATTTCTTTAGATGAAATTAATTTATTGATCAATAATTATTTGCATAAAGATAACAGGGTAGTTGTTTTAACCGGTACAGATAAGGAAGGTATCCCTAAAGTGACAGAACAGCAAGTAACGGATATGTTGGCAGCGGTTGAGAGCTCAGACATTAAAGCTTATGAAGAGGAAGAATTGGGTGATGCTATTATGACTGAACTTCCTAAGGCAGGGGCCATTATAAAAGAAGTTAAAAATGAAAGTTTAGGAATTACTACGCTTACTTTGGTAAATGGCGCTACCGTTGTTTATAAAAAGACTGATTTTAAAGATGACGAAGTTTTAATGCAGGCTTACAGCTATGGCGGTACCTCCTTATATGATACAAATACTTTTATGAAAATAGCTAATGCTAATGGCGGATTAGCTGAAGCTGGCGTAAATGGTTTGAATATTACAGATATGGGCAAAATGATGGCAGGTAAAATGGCCAATGTAAGACCATTTATAGGTAACGAGAGTGAAGGGTTAAGTGGAAGTTCCACCCCAAAAGACTTGGAAACCTTACTCCAATTAACTCATTTATATTTTACTTCTTTGAATAAAGATGATAAAGCATTTAATTCCTTTGTTACTAAACAAAAAGCTTTTTTAGGAAATATTTTATCTAATCCTAATTATTATTTCCAAATTGAACTTGGTAAATTTTTAAATCAAAATAATGAAAGATATGTTGGGTTTCCAACTGCTGAGGATTGGGATAAGGCCGATTATGACTTAGCCTACGAAAAATATAAAGAACGATTTGCAAATGCAGGCGACTTTAATTTTTATTTTGTTGGTAATTTTGATGAAAATAAGTTGAAAGCTTATGTTAAGCAATACATTGCTAGTTTACCAAGTAGCGATAAGAGAGAAGGGTTTAAAGATCACGGCTTTAGATCATTATCGGGGTCTCATGAAAAAATAATTAAAAAAGGTACAGAACCTAAAAGCAATGTACTCATTCAATTTTCTGGTGAAACAACATATGATGCAAAAGAAAAACATTTGTTGAGAAGTTTAGGTGAAATATTATCTATTAAATTGATTGAGAAATTACGTGAAGAAGAAAGTGGTGTATATGGTGTTGGTGCAAGAGGAAGTATGAGCAAGACTCCATATGGTTCTTATAATTTTACAATATCTTTCCCATGTGGACCTGATAATGTTACTAAATTAAAAGAAGCTGCATTGGCTGAAGTACAAAGTATCATTGATAATGGACCATTACAAAAAGATGTTGATAAAATTAAGGAAGCCCAATTATTAGATTATAAAGAAAACTTGAAGAAAAATAGATATTGGTTAAATTCTTTAAAAAACGCCGATTATAACAAAACGGATAGATCAAAGATAATTGGTTTAACAAAGGATATAGATGCAATAAATGCAACAGATGTACAAAAAATTGCAAAAAAATACTTATCTGATGGATATGTTTTTGCAGTTTTGTATCCTGAAAATCAGCCATAAATAGCTTAAAACAAAATGCTTAAAACTACCAAAATATAATATATATATTTTGGTAGTTTTTTGTTTATGCATTGTTCACAACTTCATTTTAGAAAGTCATAAATAGTTGTATTTTTATAATCTTAAAAATCATGATATTTTAATGGGTAAAATTTTAGCAATCGCGAATCAAAAAGGAGGTGTTGGGAAAACAACTACTACAGTAAATCTTGCTGCTGCTCTAGGCGTTTTAGAACAAAAAGTGCTATTAATTGATGCCGACCCACAAGCCAACGCAACTTCCGGTTTAGGAATTGATGTAGAAACAGTTGATAAAGGTACTTATCAGTTGTTGGAACATACTGTAAAAGCTAAAGATGCTATTGTTAAGACCAATTCTCCAAATGTCGATATGATTCCGGCACATATTGATTTGGTGGCTATTGAGATCGAGTTAATCGATAAAGATAATAGAGAGTATATGTTAAAAATGGCTCTTGAAGAAGTACAGGATGATTATGATTATATAGTTATTGATTGTGCGCCATCATTGGGTTTAATCACTCTTAATGCCTTAACTGCTGCTGATGCCGTAATTATCCCTATACAATGTGAATATTATGCCTTAGAGGGCTTGGGTAAATTATTAAATACTATTAAAAGTGTTCAAAAAGTACACAATCCTGAATTAGATATAGAGGGATTGCTATTAACTATGTATGATTCGCGTTTGAGATTGTCAAATCAAGTAGTATCTGAAGTGAAAAAGCATTTTCACAATATGGTTTTTAAAACCATTATTCAGCGTAATACCAGATTAGGTGAAGCTCCAAGTCATGGTGAAAGTATTATTGCATATGATGCAACAAGTAAAGGAGCTGTAAATTATATTAACTTAGCACACGAAATATTAAAAAAGAATGATAATGGCTAAAGCTGTAAAAAAGCAAGCAATGGGTAGAGGTTTGTCTGCGTTATTAAAAAATTCAGCCGAAGATATTCAATCCATTAAAGATAGAAATGCGGATAAAGTTGTAGGGACAATTGTTGAAATAGAATTGTCTTCAATAGAGGTTAATCCTTATCAACCACGAACCTATTTTAATGAAGAAGATCTACGAGAACTTGCCAGCTCCATAAGAGAATTGGGCGTTATTCAGCCAATAACGGTTAGAAAACTTGTTGGTAATAAATTCCAGTTAGTATCAGGTGAGCGTCGTTTTAGAGCTTCAAAATTGATTGGGTTGTTAACAATTCCCGCTTATATTAGATTAGCAAATGACCAGGAAATGCTGGAAATGGCATTAGTTGAAAATATACAACGTAAAGACCTGGACCCAATTGAAGTTGCTTTGTCTTACCAACGTTTATTGGAAGAAATTAATCTGACACAGGAAAATTTAAGTAAAAGAGTAGGAAAAAATAGATCAACGGTTACAAATTATCTGAGATTATTAAAATTGGATCCTATTATACAAACTGGTATGCGAGATGGATTTCTGACTATGGGGCATGGAAGAGCTTTAATTAATATTGAAGATCAAACAGTACAATTAGACATTTACGAAAAAATAATTCGAAATAAATTATCTGTTAGGCAAACTGAGCAGTTAGTAAAAAATCTTCGTGGAGATATACCGAAAGATAAGATTGTAAAGAATGTACAAGAATCGCCTGAATATATTCGTAAAGGAGTGGCCGCATTAAGCGAACATTTTGGACATAAAGTTGAAGTCAAATTAGCAGGCGAAAATATGGGAAAGCTCTTAATTCCATTTTATTCTGAAGAAGACTTTTATCGTATCAAAAAATTAATGCAGTAAATGCTTGCAAGGTATTTTTATAGCGTAATTTTCTTTGTTTTTGGTTTAAATGCAATTGCTCAAAGTACACCTAGCGATCTTAAAATAAAAGCAAAGGATACTGTTGACGTAATTCAGAAAATGGATATTTTGGCTCCGTCAAAAGCTGCATTTTATTCGGCAGTTTTACCGGGTTTAGGTCAGATATATAATAAGAAGTATTGGAAAGTGCCCTTAGTATGGGGTGCTATAGGGACAAGTGGATACTTTTATTTTAATAATAATAAAAAATACAACCAATTTAGAACTGCCTTTAAATTGAGAGAATCTGGTAGACCTGACGATTTTAATGGAGATACTGGGACTTTTGTTAGTGATGATGGTTTAAAAAGAGCGCAGGTTTTTTATAAAAAGAACAGAGATCTAGCCCTTTTTCTGAGTATTGCATTTTATGTCCTAAATATAGTTGAAGCTAATGTGGATGCTCATTTACCGGATAAAGCCTTAGATACTAACATTTCATTTAATCCAACGCTTTTTACAGCACCTATCACCCAAACGACCATGATAGGCGCTACGGTAAGTTTTAATTTTTAATAAATGATTAATTTCTTTAAACTTCAGGGTGGTAATTATGTAAATGAAGGTATTAATTATTTTTTCTATATCACTATAATAATAAATTCAAACGAATGAAAATAGCACTTTTCGGATATGGTAAAATGGGTAAGACCATTGAAAGGGTTGCCGTTGAAAGAGGTCATGAAATTGTTGCCAAAATAGATGTAGATACAATTAATAAAGATATTTCTATGGCTGATGTAGCCATAGACTTCAGCATACCAGCAGAAGCTTTTAATAATATAAATATTTGCTTTAGTAAAAATGTGCCAATTATTTCAGGAACAACAGGTTGGTTAGATAAATATTCTGAAGCAGTTGCTATTTGTAAGGAAAAAAACGGAGCATTTATTTATGCTTCGAATTATAGTTTAGGAGTTAATTTGTTTTTTGAACTGAATAAGAAATTATCAGTCATGATGCGTAACTTTAAAGAGTACGATATTCATATGGAAGAGACGCATCATACACAAAAACTGGATGCCCCAAGTGGAACAGCCATTACGTTGGCAGAAGATATTATTGAAAATTCTTCTAAAAATAAATGGACTTTAGATGTAACGGATTCCAAAGATGAAATACCTATTGTTTCAAAACGTATTGACAATGTTCCTGGAATTCATAGCGTGACTTACGATTCTCTCGTTGATGAAATTGAAATTAAACATACAGCAAAAAGCAGAGATGGTTTTGCATTAGGTGCCGTTGTAGCAGCGGAATGGTTGCATGACAAAAAAGGAGTGTATACAATGAAAGATGTATTAGGCATTTAACAACAATTAAAAAAACGATTATGACAATTACAGAATGGTTTATATTTTTTTTAATAATTCAGGTAATTCACTTTTTGGGAACATGGAAATTATACGTTAAGGCAGGTAGAAGTGCTTGGGAGGCAGCTATACCCGTTTATAATGGTATTGTGTTAATGCAAATAATCAAGCGACCAAAATGGTGGATTATTTTATTATTTATTCCGATTATAAACTTGTTAATGTTTCCAGTTATTTGGGTAGAAACGATCAGGAGCTTTGGTAGAAATTCTAAAATGGATACTATTTTGGTAATTCTGACTTTGGGTTTATATATATATTATGTAAATTATATACTTGACGTTGAATATATTGAGGATAGAAGTTTACATCCTAAGTCCGGGGCAGGTGAGTGGATCAGTTCTATTGTTTTTGCAATTATTGCGGCTACGCTGGTACATACTTATTTTATGCAACCCTATACTATACCAACATCATCCTTAGAAAAAACGTTGTTAGTCGGTGATTTTCTATTTGTAAGTAAATTTCACTATGGTGCCAGAGTACCTATGACTACTGTGGCTGCACCCATGGTACATGATACAATCCCGGCAATTCCGGTGCCCTTTACGGGAATAAAATTGACCAAGAAATTTCGATCATATTTAAATAAACCACAATTACCTTACTTTAGAATACCGGGTTTTCAAAAAATAGAACGCAATGATATTGTTGTGTTTAGCTGGCCTGTTGATACTGTAGAGCAATTTTTTAAAAAAACAAATCGACGTATACGAAAGCCTATTGATAAAAAATCTAATTATGTAAAGCGTTGTGTAGCTATTGCAGGAGATTCGTTAGAAATTAAAGGTGGTTATATTTATATCAATGGTGAACGTACTAAATTACCTGATAGAGCAAAACCTCAATATAAGTTTTATGTAAATACAGGAGGGCAACAATTGAGTAGAAATATGATTTCTAACCGATATCAAGTGAGGGATGGAGAATGGGGGCAAATGCAAGATGGTAACTATATTATCAATTTGACTGATCAAGAGGCAGCTCAGTTAGCCAAAAACCCCTCTGTGAAAGGAATAACTAAAATAATAGATCCCAAAGGTACGGATGGTCAGGTTTTCCCTAATGTAACTTCATTAGGTTGGAATAAAGATAATTACGGACCCATTTATATTCCTGAAAAAGGGAAATCTGTTAAACTTACTAAAGAATCTTTACCGTTTTACAAAAGAATTATTACCGAATACGAAAAGAATAATTTAATTGTTAATGGTGACGAAATTTTGATCAATGGTAAAGATGTTGATAGTTACACCTTTAAACAAAATTATTATTGGATGATGGGGGATAACCGTCATAATTCTGAGGATGCTCGTTATTGGGGATATGTTCCTTTTGACCACGTGGTGGGTAAACCTGTATTTATATGGATGAGTTGGAACTCAAGCGGAAAAGGGTTGAATAAAATTCGCTGGGAACGCATGTTTACAACCGTTGGCGGCAGCGGAAAACCTGTTTCTTATTTGTATTACTTTTTAGGAGTTTTGGGCTTATGGTTTGTCTATGATTTTTATAGAAAACGTAAAAAAGCAAAATAAAAGAATTAACACATCAACATTGTTATTATATCCTACTTATTTTTCGCCAATTGTTCAGTACGTTGGGCTAGCAAAAGCGGATCAGGTTATTTTTGAAGTTGAAGATAATTATCAAAAGCAAACCTATAGAACACGTTGTTATATTTATGGAGCAAATGGAAAACAATTATTAAATATTCCTGTACAACATAACAACAAGAGTAGAAAAACCAGAGATATTCTTATTGATAATAGTGTACCCTGGCAAAAACAACATTTGAGGGCAATTCAAGCTGCCTATAGATCTTC
Organism: uncultured Flavobacteriaceae bacterium; assembly: GCA_964544575.1. Classification (GTDB taxonomy): domain Bacteria; phylum Bacteroidota; class Bacteroidia; order Flavobacteriales; family Flavobacteriaceae; genus Aureibaculum. Next base: position 34,030 of record CAZJCZ010000001.1, read on the forward strand.
TCCTTATTTTGAATTTTATGAAGAAGAGTTCGTTTTGCTTTTCAAAAATGCACTTCAATTTTTATTAGATTTTAACTTTACCTGTATGGAGTTGGTTTTAGAAATGCTGCAACTAGATATTTCTTTTACTAAGACCATAACATATTTTACCGAGTATTCTGATGTTGTTGATCTGCGTTTACTTGCTGATGCCAAAACTGAAAGGAAATATAAATTAAACCCATATACTCAGGTATTTTCAGATAAACATGGTTTTATTGAAAATTTAAGCATCTTAGATCTACTATTTATGGAAGGTCCTAATGCTTTGAATTATCTTGAAAACCAATTAATTGAACTTGAGTAATGGAGGTTGTTAGGTTGACAATCCATGTTGGATTACACGTTGTTTTTCCAGGTATTATTGCTTATGTTTTTTTCAAAAGATATTGGAAAAAAGCTTGGATTCTTATGATGCTCACCATGCTCATTGATCTTGATCATTTGTTAGCAACGCCAATTTTTGACCCTAATAGATGTAGCATAAACTTTCATCCATTACATACCTATTTAGCGGGAATGAGTTATCTATTTTTATTAATTTTTAATAAAACCAGGATCATAGCGATCGGATTAATATTCCATTTAGTAACGGATGCAATTGATTGCTTATTTATCTAATTACTTTCTTATAGTATTTAGTGCCCAGGCAATAACAAAGAATCCAACTCCCGTAATTATTGGCGGAAGCATTATTTTCGGACCGTAGAAAGCACCAATATAGATCATTGCAATACCCAAGATAATTAATAATACAACTGAAACTTTAATTTTTCTATACTTATTCATACTCAAAATTTATTTGTTAATTGGTATAGGAGGGGGGCCGTCAGGTATGATAGCTTTATAAACTTCATTTCCTTTACGTTCAACATATTCGGTCTTAATTTTATCAATTAATTTTTGGTTTTCAAATAAATCAAGCATGGTCATTGCCATGGCATTTGAGGCGTACAGCATACCTTTATGGCCAATAGACATGCCTCCGCATGCTACCACAGCCCATGAATGCCATGGAGTATCTTTTGGAGCTGTTGTGACACTAAGATTAATATTTGGCACATTCCAACTTACATCACCAACATCAGTAGAACCACCTCCAGGATGCTCTTTTGTTTCTTTTAGAGGATTTATTTTACTATCCATACCAACTTGTGGTTTTCCAGTTACTTCTTGTATTTTTTTGCCAAAGGCTATTTCTTCATCAGTATATTCAATTGGGCCTAGCAATTCTAAATTATGTTGCATAATTTCTTCACCGGCTCGGTTAACAAGTACTTCGTAGATTCCTGAAATCAAAGTAATTTTATAGTCAACATTGGCCATAATGGCAGCACCTTTAACCATTTCCATGGTACGGTCATACACAGGCATTAACCCGGCTCTTTTAGAGTCTCTTACCCGCATCCATAATTTTGTATAATCTGGCACAACATTTACTACTTGCCCACCGTCTTGAATATGATAATGCATTCTCACAGTTGGTTTTACATGTTCTCGGTAATAATTTATTCCGGTTGTATACAACTCAAGTGCGTCAGAGGCACTTCTTCCATTCCAAGGATCACCGGAGGCATGGGCTGCTTGCCCGAAGAATTCAATTTTATAATCAACGAGTGCTAATGAGCTTTGAGCGTCTGCCTTTATTTCGTCAGATGGGTGCCAACTTATGTTTACATCAACATCATCCCATAAACCTTCTCGAACCATCCAAATTTTACCAAAATATTTTTCTTCTGAGGGTGTTCCAAGAAATTTTATGGTTCCTTTAATTTTTCCTTGTACAATCAATTCTTTGATAGCAATAGCTGCACCTAAGCTTGCAGTTCCAAAGAGGTTATGACCACAACCATGACCCGGAGAACCATCTTCTATGGCTTCTTTGGTGGGTTGTGCTTTTTGTGAAATACCCGGAAGTGCATCAAACTCACCCAATATACTAATTACCGGTTTGCCAACTCCATAGGTAGCAACAAATGCTGTAGGGATTCCTGCTACACCTCGTTCAACGGTAAAGCCATTATTTTCTGCATAATCAGCTAATAATTTTGATGATTTATGCTCTTCAAATGCGGTTTCAGCACTGGCCCATATGGCATCGCTAATTTCAATCAGATTAGCTTGATGATTTTCGACCGATTGTTTAATTAGTGATTTATTCTTTGGCAGTTTTTTCTGTGCTGAGATTATAGTAATACTTAAGATACAAATAAGTAATGTTAAGAGTAGTTTATGCATAGTTGATAATTTTTTTTCAATAATTATAAAATTACTAAATTAAAATTGAATG
>CAZJCZ010000002.1:0-7741 GCA_964544575.1 uncultured Flavobacteriaceae bacterium
ATCCAATAAATACTACTACTGTAAAAAATATTTTTTTCATAAGAAAAGTTTTTAATTTTAATTCAAATTATTAAATAACCATGTCAAGAACTATGCCTTATTATAAAAAACTGTAATTAATTTTAATTTATTCGACTAACAGAATCACTAATAAATGAGTATAATATTTTATTATGTCGTAATTATAAAAAATTATAAAAAACGATTATATAAAGATATAAAATACTCTAAATTTGCATGAATAAAAACGTAATAAAATGTCTGATACTAAAGAAAGAATAAAATGCCTTATCATTGGTTCTGGTCCTGCCGGATATGCTGCAGCGATTTATGCTGCGAGAGCTGATCTAAAACCTGTCATATATACAGGTATGGAGCCTGGAGGACAATTAACAACAACTACTGAGGTAGATAACTACCCTGGGTATCCTGATGGTGTTGATGGCACTGCTATGATGGAAGATTTTAAGAAACAAGCAGAACGTTTTGAAACAGAAGTTAGATTTGGTCTGGCAACGAAGGTTGATTTTAGTAAGGACCTTGGTGGCATTCATAATGTTACCATAGATGGAACTAAAGAAGTTGAAGCAGAAACGGTTATTATTTCTACGGGTGCAACTGCCAAATATTTAGGATTAGAAAGTGAAGATAGACTTAAAGGTGGCGGTGTTTCTGCATGTGCTACTTGTGACGGTTTCTTTTACAGAGGGCAAGATGTAATAGTTGTTGGCGGTGGTGATACTGCGGCTGAAGAAGCTACCTTTTTAGCTAAATTGTGTAAGAAAGTAACCTTGTTAGTTAGACGTGATGTTTTTAGAGCTTCAAAAGCCATGCAACACAGAGTTAACAATACGAAAAATTTGGAAGTATTATATCATACTGAGCTTGAAGAAGTATTAGGTGATAAAGTAGTTGAGGGGGTTCGTGTGGTAAATAATCAAACAGGTAAAAAACAGGAAATAGCGGTGACAGGAGTTTTCTTAGCTATAGGCCATAAACCAAATACTGAATTATTTAAAGGTATCTTGGATATGGATGAGACCGGATATTTAATAACTAAAGGAAAATCTACTAAAACAGTTATCCCTGGTGTTTTTGCTGCTGGCGATGTACAAGATAAGGAATATAGGCAGGCAGTTACTGCTGCAGGAACAGGATGTATGGCAGCATTAGATGCCGAACGTTATTTAGCGGCTTTAGAAGGATAAGTTTTAAAAATAAATATAAGGCCTTTGATCATAATTAAGTCAAAGGCTTTTTTAATTGGTTGTATCTAATTTAACTCCGTGAAATGGGCAGAACTTCCAAGATCCATTCATTAATTCATTATCAACCGGACATTTTTTTGGTTTCAACAAAGAACTTAATGGTAAATTCCAATGTAATTTTTCACCGCCTAGCTTTACTGTAAATTTTTCTTCTTTCGTTGGGTTTATTATCCTGTCTGTAGGATTATCTTCCTTTTGAAAGAGAAAGAAATACATATTTTCACCCATCTTTCCCAACATATTTGCCAATACCGGTTTAATAAAATCAATAACATCTTTCGTTTGTTGATCAATATTTTCTTCCCGTAAAGGGAAATAAGATTTATTACTATTATCAATAATTTCCAGCGAATTAAAAATCTGTTTTTTTGTTTTATAAGATATGTCACCAAATGTACCGATGGTTCCGTCTATGGTTGAAAGTAATGTGTATTGCTGAAATACTTGTAAAATTTGCTCTGCCTGATCTTTAGGCATATTTTCATCTTGAGTAAATACGGCTTCCCAAAATTCAATGGGGATCCACCAAACTAATTTTAAATTATCAGGAGATTCTGACAATTGCTGAGTTTCAGCAGTAAGTTTGTTTATGCTCACTTTAAAATCTTGTGCATTAACATTTACTGTTAAAGTAACCAATGCAATAACAAATATGTGAAGGAGTTTTTTCATAGATAACAAATATAGAATTCAAAAATACAAAAAAAAAGACTGCCATTTCTGACAGTCTTCTCTTAACAAAAAAATGGAAAAACAACTCTGTTTTAACTATTTTGTTTATTGCGAATGCTTCCTGATGAAGAAACATCTTTTTGGACGTTTTTAGGATTGCCAATATATTTAATGTCTCCACCGCTTGTGGCATTTGCATGTAAACTTTGTGTAACATTAATATAAACATCAGCTCCGCTAGTTACTTTAACATTACAGGTTTCAGTTTCTAATTCTTGAGCTTTAATATCACTTCCACTGGTTGACTTGGCGGTAAAGGTTGAAGCTTTGCCTTTTAATCTGGCATCTGCTCCACTTGTGGTACTACAATTTAAATTGTCGACATTTAGCTGCAATCTAACATCGCTTCCGCTTGTTGCACTAATTTTAAAATCGTCACTTTTAATAGTATTTTCTGATATTACTTCTGCACCGCTACTCACTGAAATTTCATTAATTGATAATGCAGTAACGTATACTTTTCTAGATTTAGAGCTCCAAATATTTTTCTTGGTATAGATATGTAAGGTGCCATCTTTTACTTCAGTAATGATAAGGTCATGCAAATTTTCATCTGCTTCTATTGTCAGCGATACCTGATCACCCATTGTTAAGTAGACCTCCATGCCCTGGTTGGCATCAATTTTCATAAAATCAGAAGAAATATCTCGTCGTTCGCTTACTACATGTCGATCTCCTTTTATACCATCCATAAAACAAGATGTTGTAGTTCCTAAAAGTAAGGCAATTGCTAAAAGTTTGATTATTGTTTTCATTATTTGTAGTTTATATAATTGTATTAAATGTCGGTCGATTATCAATTTAGTTTGTTAATCATGAATCAAATTTCGATTTATATAATCGTTTATAATATTATTAGTGACTCAACTGTTATAATTGTATGACCAAATGTTATTTAAAACTGACTCTTACTTAATCCTAACTCCGTTTTCATCAATCTTAACTTCAGCTTTTTCACCATCATCATTAATTTTCAGTTCGAACCCTTCTTCGTCAATATTCAATTTAACGCCATCTTTTTCATCTTCTTCAGTTCTCCATATATCTTCTTCACAATCTAGACAATCTAACCCTTCCTGGGTCATTTTAAAGTAATGTCCGGGCATATCACCTCTATACATATCTTGTGTAGTTTTTATATACCTTAAAAACGACCTCGTTGATTCATCTAAATATACTACTTGGTCTTTTGGTACATATAGCGTTACCTGAAGATCCTGATCTCTAAAAACATTTTTAGTATCTGTTAAAAGATAACCGTTAAATAACAGATCATCATTAATTTTTTCAAAATTATAATTAATGTTTTCTGCGTTTTCTCGAGCAATCAATCCACTGCGTCCGTGAGCTTCCTTTCTTACCTTCACATATGCTTCTGTACTATCTGACCTATTAATAGTTACTCTTATATTATTTGAATAAAACTTTTCGACATCATTTGCATCATAAACTTTTGTAAAACTATGACGTCTCCTCAGTTCAGAATAATTAGAAATTGTTTCATCATCAATCATTTTCACAGTAAGCGTATCAGTAGGTATTAATGCAATGTTTTTCAGTTCAACCGACGAACCTTCATTAGCAAATTCTGCAGCTTGTCTAACTCCAACATAAATAGCTCCTAATAAGGCAATGATCCAAATTCCAAGCAAAACAAATTTTGCAGTTCTGCTTAAGATCTTAGTTTTGCTTGATAGGATGAACAAGCCTAAAAAGAATAGCATCAAAAACGGAATTCCAACTAAAACAACTATCAATAATGAAAATACCCATATTGGTATACCTGTTGGATTAATCATTTGAAGGTCACCATCAAATAAGGAATCAACACCTATAAAGTCAACAGCTCCGGCAGTGAATAAGCTAATTATCAACCCAATTAAAGTTGCAACAGCTACAATAATTAAGATAACACCAATAAACTTACCAATAACCATAAAAAAGGTTACTATTATTTTTCCAAGTGTTTCAATAAGGTCTTGTAATCCTGATTTTGCCCTACTTTGATGCTTTCTCAGGTCCTTTTTTTTTAAGGAATCAGCAACATTTTCATAACCTTCTTTCACAGCATCTCCAACATCTTTTGCTGCCCCTTTAACTCTTCCTGAAGCATCTTCAAACTCAGCCCTAATTTTCTTTTCTATATTAGTAATGTTTACAGGTTCACCCTCCATCTGCAATTTTTCCGCAGTAGTTTTAGCTTCCGGTAATAAGATCCATAAAATAATATATATGACAATTCCGGTTCCGAATCCGAAAAAAGCTAGTAACAACCAGGCTAATCTTATCCAAATTACATCTACACTAAAATAATGTGCAATTCCGGAAGCGACACCTCCTAAAAATTTATCGTCACCATCTCTAAACAATTTTTTGTTTGAAGAACTGCTAGAATAACTTTTACCTCCGTCATCCATAAATAATTCTTCATCGACCGCATAATCTTCAGGTTGCCCCATGATTTCTACTATCTCATCAATATCAGATTCATTGACTACTTGACGTGCATCTTTAACACGATCTGAAAGTAACTCGCTGATGCGTGATTCGATATCAGTAATAATTTCATCTCTACCCTTTGGATCATCACTTAAAGAACGACGGATAGCATCTAAATATCTTTTTAATTTTTGAAAAGCAATTTCATCAATATGAAAAAATATTCCTCCTAAATTTATATTTATTGTCTTGTTCATTTTTTTGTCAGTTTTTTGCTAGTTACAGTATCTACAGCCTTTACAAGTTCTGTCCAGGTTGTATTCAATTCTTTTAAAAATAATTTACCCGTTTCGGTTAATTCATAATATTTCCTAGGTGGCCCCCCAGTAGACTCCTCCCAACGATATGAGAGCAAACCCGCATTTTTTAACCTTGTTAATAAAGGATAAATGGTACCCTCTACTACCAGAAGCTTAGCATCTTTAAGACTAGAAAGGATCTCATTAGTATATGCATCTCCATGTTGTAAAATTGAGAGAATGCAAAACTCTAATACTCCTTTTCGCATCTGTGCTTTTGTGTTTTCTATTTTCATCTGTTTACTTTTATTTTTTAATGATCAGATGGAACCTTTTGATTATTTCAATCAAATCGGTTTCATTTTTTTGTCTTATTACATTCAAAATATTGCTACTATTGTATTCACAATAAATATTAAAATTGCTGTTAGTATTGCTATCATAAGATATAGTTTATAGTTGATCTATTTTACAAATTTTATGGTTAAAGGGTATTGATATACTTCACCTCTACTGGCTTTTATGGCACCTACAATTACTAGTGCAAACTTTATAATGCCCACAATAGATATTATAGAAGCTAAACTTAGAAAGCCGAAAAGGTGGTCAAAATCGAAATGAAAATTCAAATGTTCAAAATCATCAATATGTCTGAGGTTGCTAAAAAAAGCTCCAAAGGCAAATGGAAACGCGGCCATACCTAATACAAATAAATATAAGGTATAACTTAGATTAAAATTTACAGCCTGTTTACCATTGTTATCCAAATATTCACTTTTTTCTTTATTAACAGACCACATAATCAATGGACCTAATATGCTTCCAAAAGGAAATACAAAGCTCAAAAAAGCTGAGATATGTATTAAAAATGACGTGTTCTTTTCGTTTTGAGTTAACATAATAATAGTTTTAATAGTACTTGACAATGCAAATATATGTATAAAAGATATTACTATGCAATACCAAGTACTAAATTTAACATTTATTTAACATTTCTTCTTCACGCAATACACGCATTTCAAATTTGATAATTTTTAAGTAACTTGTCCCAAAATAATTTTGTTCTATGTCCAAATTTACCGTTAAGAACTTAAATAAGTTTCTTTTGTTTAAGCTGCCTTCAGCCTACTTTTCTGGGGTTAGAGTTCAATCGATTAATGATGATGAAGCAGTAGCAACAGTTAGACATAAATGGATCAATCAGAACCCTTTTAAGTCATTATATTGGGCAACGCAAGGAATGGCATCTGAACTAGCAACTGGACTTTTAGTGATGAAACAAATAGCCGAAAGTGGTAAAAACATATCTATGTTAGTTACCAAACAACAAGGAAATTTTACTAAAAAAGCAACAGGAAGAATAAATTTTACTTGTAAAGATGGCAAGTTAATAAAGGAGACCATTGATAAGGCAATAGCAACCGGTGAAGGTCAAATTATTATTATGTCGGCTGAAGGAATAGATGAACATGGAGAGTCTGTTTCTAAATTTGAATATGAGTGGAGTATTAAGATGAAGAATGGTTAAATAACAAAATATTCCCAAGTAAAACTAGTTGAATGAGTGCCTACAAATCCTTTGAAACTGAAAGATTACTGCTTAACCCCATGTCCAAAAATGAAGAAAGAAGAGAATTATATAGAAATAAATAAACAGTCTTGGAATAATAGGCTCGAATCACATTTGAAATCTGATTTTTATAACCTTGACGGATTTATGAATGGAAAAACTTCCTTGAAAGAAATTGAACTTGATCTACTAGGAGATGTTCGAGATAAAGACATTTTACATCTACAATGTCATTTTGGGCAAGATACAATATCGTTAGGCAGGCTAGGTGCTAATGTGACAGGTGTAGATCTATCTGATAAGGCGATTGAAAGTGCCATTGAGTTATCAAAAAAAACAAAAACAGAATCCACTTTTATTTGTTGCAATATTTATGATTTACCTCAACAGTTAGAGAAACAATTTGATATTGTATTTACAAGTTACGGCACTATTGGCTGGTTACCTGACCTTGATAAATGGGCAAGTATCATTTCCAATCATTTAAAACCGAATGGAAAATTAGTATTTGTTGAATTTCACCCAGTTGTTTGGATGTTCGATGATGATTTTAAAAAAATAGAATATAATTATTTTAAGTCTGATGCCATCATTGAAATAGAAAATGGTACATATGCTGACCGAGACGCTAATTTCACTCTTGAATCAGTAACTTGGAATCACGCTATGAGCGAGGTGGTAAATTCTCTCATTAAAAACGGACTTGAAATCAATGCATTAGACGAATTTGATTATTCTCCATATAACTGCTTCAATAAGATGGTGGAAATGGAAGCAAATAAATTTAGAATTAAACATTTAGATAGTAAAATTCCTATGGTATATGCTATTACGGCAACAAAGAAAAATAGCCTTTAATAGTGAGCATGAAAAGAAATTTATTTTAGAAGATGAAAAAAATACTTGAAACAGAAAGATTACTCTTAAGGGAGTTTCAAGTTAAAGATGCCAAGAAAATATATGAATTGAATACCGACCAAGATGTCATTAAGTATACAGGAGATACCTCATTTGAATCAATTCAACAAGTAAAAACATTTTTAAAAAATTATACCGATTATAAAAGGAATGGATACGGACGTTGGGCAGTTATTCTTAAAGAATCTGGCGAGTTCATCGGTTGGTGCGGGCTTAAATTGAATGAAGAAAATTTCACTGATATCGGATTTCGATTCTTTAAAAGAGAATGGAATAATGGATTTGCTACTGAATCTTCCAAAGCAGTTTTGGCATACGGATTCGACAAATTAGGTCTTACTGAAATAATTGGACGTTCAGCAATTGAGAACAGTGCCTCCATTAATATTTTAAAAAAGTTAAACATGACATTTTGGAAAGTTGATACTTGCGAAGGAATTGAAAACTCAGTATATTACAAAATAAATAAAAAGCAATTTAACGATAAGCGAAGACAATAATTAAATATAAATTTA
>CAZJCZ010000002.1:7841-21008 GCA_964544575.1 uncultured Flavobacteriaceae bacterium
ATTAAATATAAATTTAAGTGCATCTTTAAAATTATTGAATTATCAACTGCTGTAACAAAACGCTATTGTTAACAACATATATAATGATTAACCATTAAACTTTAAAAAATGACAGCACACGAAATTGATTATAAAATACACGGTGAAGAAATGCAATTTGTAGAAATTGAATTAGATCCTCAGGAAGGTGTAGTAGCTGAAGCAGGTAGTTTTATGATGATGGATACCGGCATTAAAATGGATACTATCCTTGGTGATGGCTCAGGTCAAACCGAGGGTGTTTTAGGTAAATTATTTTCTGCGGGCAAACGTTTGTTAACGGGCGAAAGCTTATTTATGACCGTTTTTACGAATGGTGAACAAGGTAAAAAGAAAGTCTCTTTTGCTTCGCCGTATCCAGGAAAAATAATCCCGATTGACATAACAAACTTTAATGGAAAATTTATTTGTCAAAAGGATGCCTTTTTATGCGCAGCCAAAGGCGTTTCTATAGGAATAGAATTCTCAAAAAAATTAGGAAGGGGTTTATTTGGAGGTGAAGGGTTTATAATGCAAAAACTTGAAGGAGATGGGATGGCATTTATGCATGCAGGTGGTACAGTTGCAACCAAAGAACTTAAGGCTGGTGAAATATTAAAGGTTGATACCGGATGTATTGTAGGTTTCAGCCAAACTGTAAATTACGATATTGAATTTGTTGGTGGTATTAAAAATACAGTTTTTGGTGGCGAAGGGTTATTCTTTGCATCACTTCAAGGACCGGGTACTGTTTATATACAATCATTACCTTTTAGTAGATTGGCAAGTAGAGTTATTGCATCGGCTCCTCAAACTGGCCGAAAAGATAAAGGTGAGGGTAGTATATTAGGCGGTTTAGGTAACATCTTAGATGGTGACAACCGATTCTAATAAAAGTAAAGAATAAAAAAAGTGGACATTCGTCCACTTTTTTTATTCTTTACTTTTTATATCTGTTATAAATTTTTCTAATTTCTTACCGTAGGTAGATTCTTTTACCTTAGTACTTAATGAATTATTGACAGTATCCAATAAAGCAATATTAGCATCATACAATTCAGTTAAAGCTAAATAAGGTGCAATTTCATTATCTGAATGAATTACTGCAAAATTAGTAGTATAGTAATATTTTCTTTTAATCAAATTATTTATTTGGCTTTGAATTGAATCAATTATCAAAGAATCCTCCGATTTTTTAGCATCAAAATCAGCCTTGATCAAATCTAAACGCTTACCACTGAACTTATTTTTCATTTCATAGTACTCATCCAATAATTGTTGATTTGTAAGACCATTAATTGTGGCTCCAAAAACAAATTTATCCAGTTTAGTATCTATAGTTATAGTCCCTTTTTCTCCAAAAAAGGAGATCTGTCTACTCGGTGACTTATCTAAAGTTAGATAATAAATTTCAGGGCTTTCAACTTCATCTGTCAATGTAAATGTATTAACTCCATCTAAGGAGATAGAATCAACTGTAATGAGTAAAGTATCTTTTATTTTTTGCAAATACAGGACCCCTTTTTTAAGGTTTTTTATTTCTCCACTTACTAACATTGTGTTCATTTTTTCTTTATTGCATGCAAAAACAACAACGCTAACTATTATAAATACTATTATTTTCTTCATAAAAAAGAGACTTGATTAATGGATGCAAATATACTTTTTAATCTAATAATTTATACTACTGCGAAACAATTTGCATTAATATCGTACAACCTATGGCAGCGACAGTACCAACGGCATAACCAAGAACTGCCAATAGAACTCCTACTGTGGCTAAAGAAGGGTGAAAAGCTGAAGCAACAACAGGTGCTGATGCAGCGCCACCTACATTCGCCTGGCTACCAATAGCCAAAAAGAAATATGGAGCTCTGATCACTTTGGCAACAACGATCAATATGATCACATGGATTGTCATCCAAACAGCACCAATGGCTACTAGTCCAATATTATCAAAAATCATAGTTAAATCCATTTTCATACCAATAGAAGCCACTAAAATGTAAATAAAAACACTCCCTATTTTGCTGGAACCTGCACCTTCATAACTCCTTAGCTTTGTAAAGGATAACAGTATTGCAATAATTGTGGCCAAACTTATCAACCAAAAGAATTGCGAACTTAAAAAGGTAAAAATATTTTTAGTGGTGACATTTTGTATTCCGTTAACAAAATCATCAAAGAAGGCACTCAAATAACCAGCTCCAAAATGTGAAATACTAACAGTGCCAAATCCAATGGCAGCAATGATAATTAAATCTGACAAGCTCGGATTTCGCTCAATTTTTTTTGCATAGGTTGAAACTTTTTCTTTTAAAGTTTCAATTGCAGAATTATCTGCTTTTAACCATTTATCTATACGTTCTGATTTGCCTATACCCAATAATACAATGGCCATCCAGATATTTGCAATCACAATATCAACAAATACCATTCCACCATATAATTTCTGATTATAGCCGTAAATTTCCAACATTGCTGTTTGGTTCGCTCCTCCTCCAATCCAGCTTCCTGCCAAGGTAGCTAAACCTCTCCAAACCGCATCAGGTCCTGCTCCGCCAACAGTCTCTGGAGATACCATTGATATCAATAAAATAGCAATGGGTCCACCAATCACAATGCCAACCGTTCCTGCAAAAAACATAGCTAATGCTCTCCATCCAAGATTGAAAACTGCTTTTAAATCAATACTCAAGGTCATTAAGACCAAGGCAGCAGGCAATAAATATCGGCTCGACATAAAGTACAAATTGGATGAATGTTCTACTACTTCGCCAGCGTCGGATACTGTTTCCCACTCAGGAGCTATCAAGCCTAAGGTAGTAAATAATGCGGGTACCATATAAGCCATAAATAAGGCAGGGACTACAGTATAAAATTTCTTCCAAACTCCTTCTTTCTTCGAAGAAGTGTAAAAAATGAAACCTAATGCAATCATTAAAAGCCCAAAGACTATTGTGTCATTCGTAAAAATCGGTGCCGTATTCATTTAATTGTTTTAGGTTATTTATTATTAATTATTTTTTAAAATTGAATTTACTGTCCTACCAAAAATATGGCATTGCAAAAAACGAGTTTACCATTTTCCCAAAAACTCCTAAACAATGGGTTGTCTGCTAAATAAACCACCTCACCACTACCCTTCTTCTCAACTCCGAAAACCAATGACTTTTCTACATTTTTTAAAGCATTTACTCCTGTAAAACCGCTCACGAGATCTGATTTATTTTTAATAACACAAATGTTAACTCCATCTTTCAAATACGCATAATGATTGCTATTTAAACGTAGTGTTTTGTATTTATTTTTATACCCAAAACCTAATGGATGGGTATTATCCATAGAGGTATTAAAAACACTACCAGTAATTAAATTTGATACTGATTTACGTTCTAACTTATCATAAGCTTCTAGCTCTGATCGTTCTTTCCGTTCTTTTTCTTCTTTCTCTTTTTCTTTTTTTTCGTCGTCATCTTTAAATTTCGATAATTTAAAATCTTTACTATTTGCAAAAACACCTAAAGCCCGATCAATAGCAATAAGCTTTCCTCCATTTTGTACCCATTCTTTAACAACGGTTAGTTTCTCTTTTCCTAAAATCTTATTGTAAAAACCACTTGGTAAAACTAAAACATCATACTTATTAAGATTTACTCTACTAAAATAATCAGTATCTAATACAGTTACCGGATACTGAATCTGTTGTTCAAAAAAGTGCCATATTTCGCCAAATCCTAATGAAGATACTCCACTTCCTGATAATATAGCAACTTTGGGCGGTTTTAAATAAGATACGGTTCTTGAACCAAAATCTTTTCCTTGTGTGACTAATCCAGAAGCTACGGCTGCTATTTCCCTTTTGAATTTTTGACTCGCCTCAGTTACGACCTTATTAAATTTATCGCCTAATTTTTCATTACCTCTTCTCGTAATAATTAGCGATCCAGCCTTAAAATCTTTCCCATCAATGGAGAATGGAGCCTTTGAAAAACGGACTTTTATTTTATGCTTTAACAAATAGCTCAAAAATGCAACATCATCTGTGCTATTCCATTTTGAAAGATATGCGTAAGGTTTAGCAACTCCAATTATTTTTCCTTCTGACATCTCATTAACATCAAGTTTAATGGGAACCTTTGTTGTTAAGGCATAGGCATCTAACCCTCTGCTATATGGAAGTGACCAGGCAGTAATATCATAAGTAATCGAATCACTCAGTTTTGCCTGAGGTTCAAAGAGTACCTTCACTAAATTTGATTTTGGCTGATTTGAATTGATCACTAAATCGTTATTCGTTAATTTAACCGTTTTAATTTCATTTTCTTGATAGCTAAACCCTTTAAGGGTATTGGCAGCTTTGGAAATACCATATTTTATTTGATGCCTGTCTAATAATTTCTTCAAACTTGTAAGTTTGTCTTTGTTATTAGAATAACGAATCACATAACTCCTATACTTTCCTACAGGTGTATTCTTTGCTTTATTAAAATAAGAAGCAAACTCTTTTTTTAACCTTTCTGAATTAAGCGAAGAAATTTCAATAGTAGACAAGCTAGTAGTAAAATGATGAGCAATCCTATCTTTTAATGTGAGTATGTCTTCATCAGTGGTTTTAACACCTAAACCTGCTCTACCGCTCCCACCTTGTTCATAGGTCATTCCTATGGCACCATTAAATGTTGGGTAAGTATCTCCATAACTTGGATATAACAAATCAAAATATTCTTTAGTAAAATATAGCCAACCTTTATTATCAAAATATTTAGCGTTATTTTTTCCTATAGTTACTTGAAATTCTCTCTGGAAATCACTAACAACCTCATGATATGGTTCTGCAGCCGGTGCAAAATAATAAGGAGCATTAATACCCTGCTCGTGAAAATCAACATGGACGTTTGGTAACCATCTATTATATTCAACCAACCGCTTTTGAGTTTCGATCTGTGTAGCCCAGGCCCAATCTCTATTTAAATCAAATAAGTAATGATTTGTTCTTCCTCCTGGCCACGGTTCGTGATGTTCTTTAGAATCTGTATTGATATTATATGGTGAATTTTGGTTCTGATTATACCAATTAACATAGCGATCTCTACCATCAGGGTTGATGCAAGGGTCGATTATAATAACTGTGTTTTCTAACCATTTTTTAGTTTGAGTATTAGCTGGATTAGTTAATTCAAAGAGCATTTTCATTGCAGCCTCAGTACTTGAAGCTTCGTTACCATGTACATTATAGCTTAGCCAAATAATAGGCATATCAACAGCAGCATTACCTTCAATTACACCAGCAGATTTAAGATGACCAATGCGAATATCTTCAAGTTTATTAAAATTGTTTTGCGAAGTAATTACAGCAATATATAGAGGCCTTTTCTCATATGTTTCGCCGTATTTAATTAGTTTTATATTGTTATTTGTACTGGCAATATGTTGAAAGTATTCAACTACCTTATGATGTCTTGTAAAACGATCACCTAATTCATACTCCAAAAAATCTTTTGGAGATTTTGTTTGTGATAAGGAAGAAAAGGAAATAAAAAAAATACTTATTAAAAGTAAAAATATTTTCATTGAGAAGATTTTATTAATATTCAAATATATATAAAATAATAAAGATGGCTTAGTTGCCATCTTCATTTTCATCTTCTCTTTTTTTAGGTTGTCGTTTAACCTTTTTAAGACTTTCATTGAGCATCCACTCAATTTGACCATTGGTACTGCGAAATTCATCCGCAGCCCATTTTTCAATAGCCTTGAGTATATCTTCATTTATACGTAATGCAAATGCTTTTTTCTTTGCCATTATTAAATTGTATTCACAAATTAATTTTTAATTTAATTTATATTTATAGGATTCTAATGTTCTTTTAACCATCTCTTCTTTTTGAGTTCCTAATAATAACTTTTTCCCATTCTTCAATTCTAGCTGAATACCTTGATTACCACGTATATTTAAGGCCTTACCTTTGCCTCTACCAAACCCACTTCTATATCCCCAGCCTCCATATTCTCTTAATGGGTTGTATTTTCTAACAAAGCATGTAGAAATATTACTCCAAGGAATAAACTTTTCATTAAAGTTAATTGGAAAAAACTGATAATAAATTCCGTTTTCATCTATTTTAGTTCTTAGTCGTATAGATAAAATCAACATTGTGACAATTACTATAGCCACTAATGAAATAGTAATACCCGTTAAAGTTTCTTTATCACCATTTACAAAATCATCTGAATTAAATATAAAGGGGATAACCAAAGAGATTAAAGGAATGGCCAAAAGTAAATATAACCACCATTGATTAAATCGTTGTTCTTCAACAAATACTTTCATTTATAGTAAGTTTATTAAAAGTCCGATTACAGTCATTAACATTGAAATTAATACAAAAATCATCAGCTTTATTTTATTCTTTAAAAATATTCCAAACATATTATCTGTTCTTATCACGTTCTAATATAACTTTAGAAAAATCGCCATGCCCATTACCAACTGCACTCTTCACTTCCCAACCGTCTCTTGCAAATTGGTTAATTATGTCTTCGAAATCAGCATCTTTTTTCCAAAGGCTTTTTTTAATAATTTTATACTCTTTCATCTATACTCATTTTTAGGTTAAAGTCCCTGCATTTACAACAGGAGTAGCATCTTTATCAGAACATAAGATAACCATCAAGTTGCTTACCATTGTAGCTTTACGATCTTCGTCTAGATCTACTATTTCTTTTTTTCCTAATTGATTTATTGCCATTTCAACCATACTTACTGCCCCTTCAACAATTTTATGTCTTGCAGCTACAATTGCAGTAGCTTGTTGGCGTTTTAACATGGCATTCGCAATTTCTTGTGCATAGGCCAAATAGCCTATTCTCGCTTCCAATACTTCAATTCCTGCAATAGATAACCGTTCATCAATCTCCTTTTCCAACGTTTCACTAACTTCATTTACACTAGATCGCAGAGTAATATCTTCAACGTGGCCTTCATCAGCAAAGTTATCATAAGGATACATACTTGCCAGCTTTCTAACAGCGGCGTCCGTTTGCACCCGTACAAAATTTTCATAATTATCTACGTCAAAAGCAGCTTTATAGGTATCCTGTACCCTCCAAACTAGAATTGTACTGATCATTATAGGATTTCCTAACTTATCATTTACTTTTAGGCGTTCACTATCAAAGTTACTTGCACGCAAGGAAATCTTTTTTTTGGTATAAAATGGATTAACCCAATAAAAGCCATTCTTTTTTACAGAACCAATATATTTTCCGAATAACAATAAGACTCTAGAGTTATTTGGTTGCACCATAATAAAGCCTGGAACAAGTAGGACTCCAAACAATATTGCAATTACAAACCAATTGATCTCGGTAGCAATAATGGAAGCGATTCCTCCGAAAAATAGAATTAAAAATACAAATAGCATAATATATCCATTTGCAGGTACTACTGTCGTTTCTTGTTTCATAAGTGTTAATTTAAATTGATATTATTTTGATATCACAAAGATATAACATATTTTTTGAAATTTCCAAATATTTTAACAAACTTATTTTTTAACTTAGCAAAAAATATTTCATCAAATGAAAGCAAGATTTTTATTATTATTTATCGGATTTTTAACATCATCACTAGTATTTGCTACAAAACCAGCATGGGGCCCAACGGGACATAGAACTATTGGTAAAATTGCTGAAAAGCATTTAACAAAAAAAGCAAAGCGTCAAATAAATGAGCTGTTAAAAGGTGAAAGTTTAGCGTTTGTATCAACCTATGGAGACGAAATAAAATCTGACAAAAAATATAATGACTTCTATACCTGGCATTATGTGAATATGCCATTAGATTCAAGGTATGAAGATTCAGAGAAAAACCCAAAAGGTGATCTAGTTACGGGCATAAATAAATGTATCTCAATACTTAAAAATGATACGAGCTCTTTGGAAGACAAGTCGTTTTATTTAAAAATGCTGGTACATTTAATAGGTGACTTACATCAACCGATGCATATTGGCCGAAAAGAAGATAAAGGTGGGAATACTATTCAAGTCCAGTGGTTTGGGAGGGGAACTAACTTGCACCGGGTTTGGGATTCAAATATGATAGAAGAATGGAACATGAGCTATTTAGAATTAGCCGATAACGCCGAAGACCTATCCAAATTACAGATTAAAGCCGTTCAAGAAGGTACTATAATTGATTGGGTGCATGATACTCACAAACTTTCTAAAATAGCCTATGCATCTGTTGAAATAGGTGAAAATTTAAAATACAGATATTCATATGACCACTTTAGCACAGTAAGAAAACAATTGCAAAAAAGCGGTATTAGATTAGCTAAATTACTTAATGATATTTTTAAATAGTGAGGAAGTTTGATCTTTTATTTAATAATGTATGGATTAAGGTTTTTATAATTTCTTATTATAAAATCCAATGCACTATCTAAAATATCTCCCATATTCTTAGATTTTTTAAAATTAATATCACCTGTTAACTCGTGTAATCCTATTCTCAGCTCATTAATTTTATCAGGAGTTGAAATGCTGTCATTACGCATACATTTTAATAAGTCATTAAGTCTTTTTCGGCTACTCGAAGCTCTTTTAGCTAATAATGACCTTTCTTCTTTTATATATTGATCTACAGACTCTTCTCGTAATAACTTTGCAGTCATTTCTACTAATTTATTATTCTCTTTTAAAAATTGAGGTTTATAAACTTTAGGGTTTCCTTCAAAACTCTGCTGATCAAAATCCATAGCTCTAATTCTATATTGAATTCTATCAAAATCATGTGTTAAAACCATTACATAATTGTATGAACGCATATCGCCCAATAAACGAACAAAACAACGTTCATTAAACTTCACAAATTCTTTAGCCAAAGCTCTTTGATCTTGATCAGAACAATTATCAAGATAGTCTTCAATAAAAATATCACCCGGTATTCCAATAATATGCTCCTCGATCAAAGTATCATCATGGACTAAAAAATTTATGTGGTTTGGAGATAACAAATGTTCTAATTCCAATCCATATATTCTGCTTGCGTCGGCTTTTTTTACATATAAAAAAATGTAATTATCATTTAAAATATTTCGTACTTTAACCCGAAATGGCTTAGAATTTCCGAACGTACAAAAATCAATACTGTCAATATTTAAAAAAGGTAAAATTGTATCACTGCCATCAGAGTGTAAAATGGTATATACTTTTTTTAAACTATGCTCAATTTCTTCACGTTCGTGTTCGGCAAAATATGTACTAATCCACAGCGTATCATTCCCTTTTTCATCATAGATCTCAATGGCCCCCTGAAAGCGTAAAAGGTCATCATAAAAAATAGGAATTTTAATTTTTCTACCCTGCTTGGATAAATATTCAGACAACATTTTTGTTATTGGAAAGGCAGGTTTTTTTTTAGATATTAATTTTTCATTCATACTTAAAAATAATGAGTTTAAAGATAGAATGATTTCATGTATTAAAAAAATACTTTAACAAGTCATCCAATTAAAATAATTTTATTACTTTAACGTTTATTCAATAACTTAAAAAGAATTGACAAAATGAGAATCATTCGCTATACAAAGCTTTTTATTTTAGTTTTATTTATTAGCCTTTCAACAACTATGAATGCTCAGATAGAGTCTGATCAAATGCCTGAAGGGTTTGTAGATGCTAAAGAAATTATGCCAAGTTTACGTACAGATATGAGGTATTATTCTACTAATAATTTTATTGGAGAACCAATTGATGGCTATAATAAACCAAAATGTTTTTTAACAAAAGAAGCTGCGACGGCCTTAAAAAAAGTTCAAGATGAATTTGGGCGACTAGGGTTCGGGTTATTAGTTTTTGATGCTTACAGACCACAACGTGCTGTGAATCAATTTATAAGATGGTCTAAAGACACTACAGATACAAAAATGAAAGAACAGTTCTATCCAAATATTAATAAGAAGGATATATTTGAAGAAGGATATATTTCTGAAAAATCAGGACATAGCCGTGGTAGTACGGTAGATATTACTATTGTATCTCTTAGAACGGGACATATTTTAGATTTAGGGGGTCCTTATGATTATTTTGATGAAAAATCTTGGGTAGATTATAAAAATATCACTAAAAATCAACGCGCCATTCGATTAATGCTTCAAAGGCGTATGTTAAAACATGGATTTAAATATTATCCAAAAGAATGGTGGCATTTTACTTTAGCAAAAGAACCATATCCGGAGACTTATTTTGATTTTCCAATTGAATAAAAAAAAACGCAACCAAAAGGTTGCGTTTTACATTTTACTTTTAATTTACACAACCGATCTTACTTCATTAACTCAAAACTTCTCTTGATAAATTTTGTCATGTCCTCACCCTGCAATAAATTTTGAGAAAGTTTTGCTAAATCTAATGCCTGGTTAACATATTCTGTACGTTTCCCTTTTGCTTTCATAATTTTTTGCATCAAGTCATTATTTGTATTAACCACTAGGTTATACATTTCCGGAAAATTACTCATTCCCATCATACCTCCACCACCAGTAGCACTCATTTCCTTCATTCTTCGCATAAATTCAGGTATCGTAATAATAAATGGATTCGCGCTTGAATCTAATGCTTCTAACTGCACGGTATATTTTTCTTTGGGTACAATACCTTCAACAATCTCCTTTAATTTTCCCTTCTCATCATCAGATAGTTTAGAGATCTGCTCGTCGTCCTTCTTAATTAAATTATCCATAAAATCGGCATCAACCCTAGCAAATTTAATTTTCTCGTTTTCTCCTTCTAACTTCTGAATTAAATGTGAAACAATAGGTGAATCTAGCAGCAAGACTTCATAACCTTTTTCTTTTGCTTCTTGAATATAACTATGTTGTTCTTTTTCGTTTGTTGTGTAGAGTAAAACCAAATTTTCGTCCTTATCAGTTTGCAGGTCTTTTACTTTGTCCTTTAACTCATCAAAAGTAAAATATGTCTTATCTACTGTAGGAAATAAAGCAAATTTCTGTGCTTTTTCAAAAAATTTAGGTTCAGATAACATTCCGTATTCGATAACGATTTTGATATCATTCCATTTCTTTTCAAATTCTTCTCTATCATTTTTAAATAATGATTGAAGTTTATCTCCAACTTTTTTAGTGATATAAGAAGCAATTTTCTTAACAGCGCCATCAGCTTGCAAATAACTACGCGAAACATTCAAAGGAATATCTGGTGAATCAATTACCCCTCTAAGCATTTGTAAAAATTCAGGTACAATCCCTTCTACATTATCGGTTACAAAAACCTGATTTTGATATAATTGAATTCTGTCTTTTTGGATGTCTAAATTGGTGGTTAACTTAGGGAAATATAAAATTCCGGTTAAGTTGAATGGATAATCAACATTCAAGTGGATATTAAATAATGGTTCCTCAAACTGCATAGGATATAATTCTCTATAAAAAGAATTATAATCTTCATTCTTTAAATCTGCAGGTTGTTTTGTCCAGGCCGGATCAGGGTTGTTAATAATATTATCAACTGTTATTTTCTTTTGTGGTTCGGTTGTTTCTTTACCTTCCTTATCTTTAGTTGTTTTTGGCTTATGATTTGGGTCATCAATTTCTTTAGTCCCAAATTTTATCGGAATAGGCATAAACTTATTGTATTTCAACAATAATTCACTTATCCTACTTTCTTCTAAAAACTCTGTAGAATCATCGGCAATATGTAAAATGATTTCAGTACCTCTTTCTTTTTTATCTGCTTTTACTAATGTAAATTCAGGCGAACCATCACATGTCCAACGTACTGCGTTTTCTTTTTCTACATGAGATTTTGTAACAATCTCAACCTTATCAGCCACCATGAAAGCAGAATAAAATCCAAGACCAAAATGACCTATTATTCCTGCCCCATCCATTTTATCTTTATACTTGTCTAAAAACTCCTCTGCCCCTGAAAATGCAACTTCATTGATATATTTTTCTACTTCTTCTTTAGACATTCCCAAACCCTCGTCAATAATATAAAGTTTTTTTCCTTTTTTATCGATTTTTACTTCAATTTGAGGATTACCATAATCAACTTTGGTATCACCAACGGTAGATATGTGTTTCAATTTTAAGGTCGCATCAGTTGCGTTTGAGATCAATTCTCGTAAAAATATTTCGTGATCAGAGTACAAGAATTTTTTAATAAGTGGAAATATGTTTTCAACTGAAACGTTTATTGTTCCTTTTGCCATAATATGTATATTTAATTAATCTTTAGTTCTATTACCTTAGTCAAAAAAAATACCAAACATTATAAAATGACAAGATGTCATAGAAAATTTGCAATTCATCCAATTTTATCAATATTACAATGCGATTTGTTATTCAGTGCATAATAAATTTAATTATATTTGAAGTAGAAATTTCAACAAAAACAAAAAATGTATAATTCGAAAATTACCGGACTAGGCTTCTATGTCCCTGATAATATTGTTACTAATGATGATCTTGCAAAATTTATGGATACTGATGATGAATGGATCCAAGAACGTACGGGCATAAAACAGCGTCATTGGATACCTGAAGGCAGTGAGGATACTTCTGCCGTTATGGGTGCAAAAGCAGCTAAAATTGCAATAAAACGCGCCGGGTTGACTAAAAATGATATTGATTTTATTGTTTTTGCCACCTTGAGTCCTGATAATTATTTTCCAGGATGTGGAGTTCAAATCCAGGATATTCTAGAAATGGATACTATCGGAGCCTTAGATGTTAGAAATCAATGTTCAGGATTTGTGTATGCACTCTCAACAGCTGATCAATTTATTAAAACCGGTATGTATAAAAACGTTCTAGTTATTGGTGCAGAATTCCATTCTAACGGATTAGATAAGACTACACGAGGTAGAGGTGTAACGGTAATTTTTGGTGATGGAGCAGGCGCATGCGTATTATCTAGAACCGAAGAAAAAAATAAAGGGATACTATCCTCACATCTTCATAGCGAAGGTAAATATGCCGATAAATTGGTGGTAACATCGCCAAGCATTAAACATTGGGTGCCAGAAATAATAAATTCAAAAGAAGAAGATATTTCTTATTACCCATATATGGATGGCACTTTTGTTTTTAAACATGCTGTTGTTCGTTTTAGTGAGGTCAT
>CAZJCZ010000002.1:21108-23405 GCA_964544575.1 uncultured Flavobacteriaceae bacterium
GGTTTTACCTGGGGAAGTGTTATAATTAAGTGGTAAGAGATATTAAAAAAAGCCTGCAGATGCAGGCTTTTTTTAATATTCTATTTTTGAGAGATAGCCTAGTTTGGTTTTCCAAATTTCTAACTGACTATTATAATTATCAATATTTTGATGAACATTCTTTAAAATAGGATTATCGTCATCCGCATTTGAAATAAAACTAATGTTTGTTTCTAACTGTTGTATTTCTCTCGTAAGTTCATCAATTTTTTTTCTAACAAATAATTGCTCACTATCCAGTTTACGGAAATTTTTATGTGAAAGATAATTATTGACTATATTTTTAAATTTTAATAGCGCAATTTCTTTTTCATCCAAGTCTAATTTCGAGTATAAACTATTTAAGGTTTTATTAAACTTAATTTCAATGTGATGCATATTATTAGGTAACCTACCAAGTTTATGCCAATCTTCTACATATGTATTCAGAACTTCTAATGTCAACACGTCATTAGCTTCTGATTGACTTTTAAGATTTTCTAACAATTCTTTCTTTTTGTTAATTCCAGCTACCTGGTCTTTGTTGGCTTCATCTTGAACACCATGTAAACGATCAAAGTAAAAATTACAAGCATCTTTAAATTGCTTCCAAATTTTATCAGAATATTTTCTAGGTACATGACCAATGGTTTTCCACTCCGCCTGAATTTGTTTCATTAACTCTGTAGTTGTATCCCAATCTTCACTTTCTTTTAAAGACTCAGCTCTTTCTACTAAAGCATTCTTCTTATTAAGGTTATCTTGTTGGCCCTTTTTAATTTCTTTATAAAATATGTTTTTAATATGATTAAAATTACGTGTAGCTTCTTTAAATTCTCTCCATATTTTATCATTTTCAGCTCTTGGCACTGCACCTATTTTAAAAAATTCCTGACGTAAGATCTCTAATTCCTTAATTTTTTGCTGCCAAACTTTGTGAGAATCAATCTTTTCTGTAACTAAATTTGCTATCTTATTAATAACTTCTCTTTTATTAACAACGTTATCTTCATATTTAGTCTCTAGAGATTTTTGTAAGTCATGTCTTTTATCGTGAATTGTTTTAGTTGCTTTGCTAAAACGCTCCCAAATCTCTTCACGATGTTCTCTACCAACAGGACCAATATCTTCTTTCCACAATTTATGTAATACTTGTAATTCTTTAAAAGCTTTACCCAAATCACTACTAATTGCCAATTCCTCAGCCTTTTCAACCAATTTTAATTTTTCTTCATAATTATGCTTGAAGTCTAAATCCCTTAAATCATTACTAAGGTGTAATAAATCATAAAATCGCTCAACGTGATGATGATAAGTACGCCAAGTATCATTGTATTTTGTTCGTGGAATATTACCAATGGTATTCCATTTTTGTTGAATTGCCTTGAAATTTTGATACATAGTTGACGACTCCGCATTGTCAATTAAATCTTTTAATTCATCAATGAGCAACAACTTTTTCTCTAAGTTATTCTTTTGCTCCTCCTCTATTTGTTTATAATAATGTTGACGCTTAGTTTTGAATTCAAAAAGTAAGTCATTATAAACTGATTTTATTGGATTTGAATAATGAAAGTCAATTTCGTTTCCACCATCGGCTATGAACACCTCTTTATTTCGCTGTAATAATTCTCCGAACTTTTGATTAAAACATTGTTTGATTTTTTCTATTTTACCTTTAATAGAAGGTATCGAATCTTGTACTAATAGTTTTTGAAATTCTTTAACTAATTGTTCAAGATCTAAACTGTCGTAATCAATTTTTTCAATAATTTTATCTTCATCACTATCTTTCTTATCAACAACTTTTTTATCTGAAGCTACATCACTAGCTACTTCAACAGAATCTTCATTATCTACATTAGTATCTTCTCCTTTATCCAAGATTTTATCCTTGGATACTTTTTTATCTGAAGCCACATCACTAGCTACTTCAACAGAATCTTCATTATCTACATTAGTATCTTCTCCTTTATCCAAGATTTTATTCTTGGACACTTTTTTATCTTTAAGGTTTTCATCTACTACTTCCTCTTTATCAGAATTAGTAATAATTGCTGCTTTTTTTTCAGAATCATTTATTAAACTTTCTTGCTTCTTTTTATATCCATCAGAAGGCAACGAATTTTCTGATTTTTGATTTTCAAATTGATCAATTTCATCAGTACTATCGGTTACTTCAGATTTGTCAATTTCAGGTTTTGACGTGGAGTTTTCTGTAAGCTTTTCCGAATTTAAATTATCTGTTTTCTCGTCTAACATTTTATGAATGTTTAAGG
>CAZJCZ010000002.1:23505-34326 GCA_964544575.1 uncultured Flavobacteriaceae bacterium
TTTTCCGAATTTAAATTATCTGTTTTCTCGTCTAACATTTTATGAATGTTTAAGGTCCCACTTTTGATATAAAAGTCTCGAAAGATACTAATAGCTTTGCTAAATGCAAAACGTATTTAAAAATAGATGGTTATTTTAAGAATTAGTTGCGTTCTTTCATGAAAAATTCCAAATTCCAAATTTCCCATGATTTTTCTGCTTGTAACTCTAACATTTTTAAGCCATTATGAATAGTGGCTCCTCGTTTTTCACCCTCACACAAGAATCTGGTTTTGGCCGGATTATAGATAAGGTCATATAATAAATGTTTTTCTGATAGGAATTGATAGGGTAAATCAGGAAATGTATCAACCTCCGGAAAGGTTCCTAATGGGGTACAGTTGATAATTATCTTGTAATTTTTTAAAATATCTTTGGTAAGATCCCGAT
Source organism: uncultured Flavobacteriaceae bacterium (assembly GCA_964544575.1). GTDB lineage: Bacteria > Bacteroidota > Bacteroidia > Flavobacteriales > Flavobacteriaceae > Aureibaculum. Next base: position 23,935 of record CAZJCZ010000002.1, read on the forward strand.
ATAATATTTGATCATTATTAGGATTTCTTGAAACTACTAAATAATCAATATTAAGTTTTTGAAGTACGAACGCAACCGCTTTCGAAGCTCCTCCAGTGCCTAGTATTAACGCTTTTTTATGGCACGTTTCTATTAATGGCCTTAGAGATTCTTCAAACCCATAAACATCTGTGTTAAAACCTTTTAATTTATTATTTTTTATTATTTTAATTGTATTTACAGCACCTATTTTGAGCGCTTCTTCATCTATTTCATCTAAAAAATCTATAATTTTTTCTTTATAAGGAATAGTAACATTTAGCCCCATTATATCCTGGTCAATAATATTGGGAAAATCCTGAATGCTTTCAATATCATAAGTGTAATATTCATGATTCTTCAAGCCTAGAGTTTTAAACTTTTTTGTAAAGTAATTTTCAGAAAAAGAATACGAAATATTTTTACCTATTAAACCAAATTTATGCATGATCTTTTGATTTTTTTCCATAATGATCAATCAGTAAAAGAATACCTATACCAATTAAAATAAAGATAACGGCCACCCATGTTTGAGTCTCTGAAATATCTGGCAAATAACGCTCGTAATTCTTTAATATTTTTTGACCGGTTGAGTCAAGCAAATACCTACCGTTTTCTAATTTATATATAGCTCTTTTCCAAGGCCAGACGATCCCTAAAGAACCACTAATAAATCCGATAATTATAGCCGTAACCAATTGATGCCACCGTTTTAAAACATAAGCTAAAATTTGAGAAGTAAAAACTAATCCAAATGCTGAACCAAAACCGAATGAAGCAACTATTTTAAGGTATCTGATCCTTATGTGATCTTGTAAAAAATCAAAATTACCTGAAAAAACATCCAAAATCGTTTTATACAACATGTTTACAGAATCAACCAGCAGTAAAACATAATTGCCCATTAATATCAATATAAATGATCCTGACAAACCCGGTAAGGTCATCCCAGAAACTCCTATAATTCCACAAAAGAAAACAAACCACAAATTGTCATTTTCTTTAGCCGGATTCAAAAAACTAATTCCTAGGCCTAAAAGAATTCCAATAATAATTCCAATAATATTTTTAATCTGCCAATCATTAAATTGTTTGCCTATATAATATATTGAACCGATTATCATTCCGAAAAATGAACTCCACACATAAAGTTCATAATTTTTAATTAAATAATCCAATATTAGTGAGACACTAAAATAACTAAAAATACTACCTGCAAAAATCAATATTAAAAACTGGGCATTTGTGTATTGATAAAAACTTTTAAACCGTCCGTTAAACAATAATTTAAAAGCTTTACCATTTATTTTTTGCAAGGAATAAATAAGTTCTTCATAAAACCCAGTTACAAAAGCAACGATACCTCCTGAAACTCCTGGTACTTTATTAGCCGTACCCATAGCCAACCCTTTTATAAAAAGAAAAATTTTATCACTAAAAGTTCGTTCTTGAGCCATATTAAATCGCTTTAACTTTTGCTGATTTTTCCAATAAAAGAATAACAATAAACCCAATGATTGCTAGAAATAAAGCCCATCCTAATTGAGGGTCACCTTGATATGACATCGGTGATATACTATCTTCTTGTAATATTTTTAACTTCCCATTGATCATTTCCGATTCAATAATTTTTTTCCAAGGCCATATTTTATTCAGCGAACCAAATACAAATCCAGTTAAAACAGCCAACGTTAAATTATGATATTTATCAAACAGCCATTTTAATATACGTGAAAAAGATAACAATCCAACGATAGCACCAGTAATTAGTAGAAATATGGTTTTAAGGTCTTTATCATGTAAAGCGTCTAAAGCAGGTTTATAGGCTCCTAATAACAATAAAATAAATCCCCCAGATATTCCTGGTAATATCATAGCACATATAGCTAAAGCACCTGCAAAAAACATAAACAAGCCCGAAGATGAACTGGATACCATAGGTGGTAAAATAGTTATATAGTAGGCAATTGAAGCGCCTGCAATTAAACCTATAACGGATAAAAAATTCCAGTTTTTAATTTGTTTAGCAATATAGATAACACTTGCAAGCACTAAACCGAAAAAGAAAGACCAAACCATGATGGGTTTATTTTCTATAGACCATTTAATCAATTTTGCAAAAGAAACGATACTTATACCTATCCCTAACAGTAAAGAAATTAAAAAATTACCATTAATTGATTTCCACATGGCTTTGACACCATTGTTTTTGAGAATTTTAAGAGTATTAAAATTAACGGAGTTGATCGTCTCAAGCAATTCTTCATAAATACCGGAGATAAAAGCAATGGTGCCTCCTGATACACCAGGAACAACATCTGCAGCACCCATAGCCAACCCTTTTAGAAAAATTATCAAATAGTCAAGAATTTTACGCGTCATTTACTTAGAATTAGTGTCCAAAGATAATGAAAATGTAAGAAGCTTTTAACATCAATTGTATCATTGAAATTTTTGTACATTTGTGTGTTATTATAATAAATTTTTAGCCCAAATTGAATCCCTAGAATTATTAATTTAATAGATGATCTATCGCTTAAATTACTAAAAAACAACAATTGAATATCAAAGCCAAACTTTGCATTGTAGTGCCCTGTTATAATGAAGCAAAGAACTTTGCTTTAAAAGAATACTATTCATTTGTTGAAAAACATTCAGAAGTTTTAATTTGTTTTGTTAATGATGGATCTACTGATAATACTTTACCCGTCCTTAACAAGTTGAAAAATAGTTTTCCAAATCGTATTAGTATAATATCCTATAAAAAAAATAGAGGAAAGGCAGAAGCAGTAAGAGAGGGATTTCATTATTGTCATAAAAATTATGACTACCTAAACATTGCCTATTTAGATGCCGATTTGGCTACTACTTTAGAAGAATGTACTGAATTATCTGCACAAATTGTTGGTGAAGTAAATTTCGTTTTTGGGTCTAGAATAATGAAAATAGGTTCAACCATAAAACGTACATCAAAGCGATTCTTAATTGGCAGGATCATAGCAACCTTTATTTCTAAAATACTAGATTTAAAAGTATATGATACACAGTGTGGTTGTAAAATTTTTACAAAAGATCTTGCCGCTCAATTATTCAGTGAAAGATTTATTTCTAAATGGTTGTTTGATGTAGAGTTATTTAAAAGGATGTTAGCAATTTACGGTAAAGAAACTGCGCTTGAAAAAATGATTGAAATTCCATTAAAAAAGTGGATAGACAAAGGAGATTCCAAAGTTAAATTAACCTATTTCTTTAAACTATGGATCGATTTAATAAAAATTAATAATGCTTATAAAATTAAGTAATTTATTGAATACGATATAATATTTAAGAAATGAAAAAGTTCCAAAAAAATCATATTATTATTGTTGCCTCTATTATTCTACTCCTAATTTTTAGATTTTTTTTAACGGGATTCATACCATTATTAGATAAGACTGAAGCCAGATATGCAGAAATAGCTAGACTAATGTATGAAACCAATGAATGGATTGTTTTACAAATAGATTATGGCATTCCATTCTGGGCGAAACCCCCTCTTTCAACTTGGCTGTCTGCTATTAGTATAAATTTGTTTGGTGTTAATGAAATAGCAAGTAGATTACCTTCATTTTTGTTGTGCATTGTCATTTTGATAATTTTAGGGAAATCAGTAAAGAAATCAGGATCTTCTTTCTATTTACCGGCTTTTATCCTGTTAACTACACCCGAATTTTTAATTCACTTGGGAGTTGTTTCAACCGACGTTACATTAACTTTTAGCTTAACCTTAATCATGCTTTCTTTTTGGAAAGCAATGACAAATGATAAGAAAACATATTGGAATTACCTTTTTTTCTTCGCCGTAGGTTTGGGCCTATTGAGTAAAGGACCCATTGCTATTATATTGACCGGCCCTCCAATTTTTATTTGGTGTCTCTTAGATAAAAAACGATGGAAGCAAGTTTTTACAAGGCTGCCTTGGTTAATTGGACTTCTAATAACAGGAATAACTGCAATTCCTTGGTATATTTTAACTGAAAAAAAGACTCCAGGTTTCATAGATTATTTTGTTGTTGGAGAACATTTTAAACGTTTTTTAGATACAAGTTGGAAAGGTGATCTGTATGGATTTGCCAAAACTCAACCTATTGGAATGATCTGGATATTCTTGTTCATTTTTGCTTTTCCTTGGATACAGATTTTATTCGTAGCATTATGGAAAAACAGAAAAAGTATTTTTAACGATAGTTGGATTTCTTTTTTAGTTTTGTGGTTATTTTGGATACCAGTATTTTTTACATTTACAAAAAGTGGCCTTCATACCTATATTCTTCCGTCAGTAATACCTATGGCCCTTTTACTAATATTTTATTGGGGAGAATTTAAAGAAAAAGTACTTTTAAGAATAGGCCTGGTATTTCCGACTCTTGTTATATTAGCTTTTTTGGGGCTTTTGTTTTCTGGTCAATTTAAAACACTTATGAATACTGATAAATTCCTTTTAAAACACCAACAAAACAATATTGCTTCAGAACAAATACCTGTATATTATTGGTTTAACAAAACGTATTCTAGTCAATTTTACAGTTCAGGGAAAGTTCAAACCATTAAGAATTTAGAAGAATTAGATTCAGTAATGACTCATCAAGATTCTTTTTTATTTACAATTCTAAAAAAGAGAGAAAATGCAATCCCTGAAAAATATAAAAACAAATTTACTTTTTTAGAATCCAATCAAAAAACATCGATTTATTATTTTCAGAAAGAGTAAATCCGTGAGTTAGAATCCCTATTAAACAAAAAAATAGGCTAATCTTTAGTTCTGCTAAGAAGATCCTTAACACTATCAAGATCTAAGACCGAAGGATACAATTCTTTTACAATTGTATGGTGGTCATAATTTACTTTCAAAGCATTTTCTAATATTGGTAATCCCAATATTTCTTGCTGAGTTAATAGATACAAACCTGCCAAGCGATATTCTATTTCAACAAAATCCTCATAATACCCTTGTGCTTTTAAAAGAATTTTAATTGCGTCATTAAAATCGCCTAAAAAATGTAAAACATCTGTTAAAGCAACAAATACTTCTAAGGTGTATTTTTCTAAATCTAAGCAGTTTTGAAGGCCTCTTGACGACTCTTCATATAGATTTAATTTTAAGTTAATATCCGCATATTTTATCCAATATGCCGGATTTTTTTCATCTATATGAATGGCTTTATTAATAAAAAATAGTGCCTTTTGATAATTTTCATTTTTTATATACAAGTCCGTAAGAGCCAGCCATCCTTTATCAAGTAAAGGGTCCTCTTTAACTGTTTGGTTAAAATATTTTAAAGCTTCTTTATTATTGCCCAATTTTTCATAGCATTTACCTATTCTTAAGTAAGAAAAGGAAGTCCCCTCATCTAAATCTAAGGTAATTAAGTAATTTTCAATTGCATCCTCAAAGAGATTTAACTCTTCAAGCGTTTTCGCTTTTTCAAGATATGCACCAATAAAATATTCATCAATTAATATTGAATAATCAAAGGCCTTTAGTGCTTCAATATAATTCTCAACTATATAATGCTGTCTGCCCAATTGATGCCACGCAATTTCGCAATATGGATCTTTCTCGATATAATCTAACAAATAATCTATAGCCTCATGATTTTGATCCATCATATCAAAACAATAAATTACATTGTATAAAGATGAATAATCATCATATTCAACTTCTAAACACTTTGCAAAGTTTAAACGAGCTGTATCAAATTCTTCCAAATATAAATACTCCATGCCAATTAATGAACGCACATCAACCTCATCTTCAGTATATAATAATGCAGTATTTAATGCTTCTATAGCTTCTTTATGTAAATCCTTTTTTGATAATAATGTAGCTTTATGTAAGTAAACCACATCATTTAGCGGCTCTTGCTTTTCTAAATCTTGTAATAATTTTTCGGCTGGGTCTAACTTATCTTCGTATAATAAAACCTCGATGTTAGCTAATTTTAACGTTACTGAAGCTGGGTGCTGTTTTAGGCCTAAGTCCAATGCTTTTTTTGCCAGTGACATTTTACCAACATTCATGTAATGCAAAACGATTTCTTCAAATTCTGAGGAGTCGAAAAAATATACGCTATTTGTTTTTAGCATAGATTCAAACTTCGAAAGTGGCAAATGATCATCATCTGCGGAAAAAAGATGCATAAAATCAGGTTTTCTTACTGAAATAAAAATAGTCTAACTAAATTTTTGATTGCTGAAACACCCAAAATGTTGTTAACAATTTAATTAACATGCTATAACCCACTTAACTTATTAAAAAAAAATGTAATTTTGTATTCCAAACAAGGTTTGGTTGCTCTATGGCAAAAAAGACGTTACTTAACGCAAAAGATATCGACATCATTCTTCATCGGTTGGCATGCCAACTAATTGAAAATCACGATGATTTCTCTAATACAGTATTGATAGGCTTGCAGCCTCGAGGTGTTTTCCTGGCTAATAGATTGATACAAGTATTAAGAAAAAACTACAAGATTCAATCCATAAATATTGGTCATCTTGATATTACTTTTTTTCGAGATGATTTTAGAAGACGAGATGAACCTTTGGAGGCCAGTAAAACAACAATTGATTTTATAGTAGAAGACAAAAAAGTAGTTTTTATAGACGATGTATTATTCTCAGGCAGGAGTATTAGAGCTGCGCTAACGGCTGTACAGGCTTTTGGAAGACCAAAATCTATAGAATTATTGGTATTAATTGATAGACGTTTTAGCCGAGACCTACCAATACAACCAGATTATAAGGGAAGACAAGTTGATGTTATAAATTCTGAGAAAGTAATGGTTTCTTGGCAAGAAAATGGTGAAAAAGATGCCGTATATATTATAAGTGATAACTAAAATGAAACAATTAAGTGTAGATAATCTTTTAGGAATTAAATATCTTAAAAAAGAAGATATAGAACTTATTTTTGAAACAGCAGACCATTTTAAAGAGGTTATTAATAGGCCGATAAAAAAGGTTCCTTCATTGCGTGATATCACAATCGCCAATTTGTTTTTTGAAAATAGTACACGTACAAAACTTTCTTTTGAACTAGCTGAAAAAAGGCTTTCAGCCGATATTATTAATTTTTCTGCCAGCCAATCATCAGTCAAAAAAGGTGAAACTCTAATTGATACGGTTAATAACATCTTATCAATGAAAGTTGATATAGTTGTCATGAGACATCCAAATGTAGGTGCTGGTGTCTTTTTATCGAAACATGTGAATGCAAAAATAGTTAATGCGGGAGATGGAGCTCATGAACATCCAACTCAAGCACTCTTAGATTCATATTCTATTAAAGAAAAATTAGGCACTGTTAAAGGTAAAAAAGTTGTAATTGTTGGAGACATATTACACTCAAGGGTTGCTCTTTCAAATATTTTCGCTCTGCAACTTCAGGGTGCCACAGTGAAAATTTGCGGACCAACAACGCTGATACCAAAATATATTACTAGCCTGGATGTTACGGTAGAAACAAACCTTAAAAAAGCATTAGAATGGTGTGATGTTGCTAACGTTTTAAGGGTTCAACATGAACGGATGGATATAAAATATTTTCCTTCTGTAAGAGAATATACTCAATTGTTTGGCATTAATAAAGACGTTTTAAGTGAAGTTGGCAAAGATATTGTAATCATGCATCCGGGACCAATTAACAGGGGTGTTGAAATCACCAGTGATGTGGCTGACTCGAATCAATCTATAATTTTGAACCAAGTTGAAAATGGGGTTGCTATTAGAATGGCTGTTATCTATTTATTAGCCCAACAAATTAAAAAATAATTATTTATCTTTATGATAATTGAAAAAACAGAACAAGCAACCATATGTAAAAGTGAAGAAAAATCGATCGAAAAATTTTTTACTGATTTTTCAAAAATATTTACTAATTTTAAAAACGAAAATATAATAATAGACATTTCTGAAAATCGAGGGGAAAAAACAGAAAACATCTTATTATTTTTACAATATTCAGAAATTCATAGAATGAATGGCATGTCTTTTGTAATAGTTTTTGACGGAGTTGATGTCGATGATATTCCAGATGAAATTATTACTGTTCCGACGCTTGAAGAAGCAAAGGATATAATTGAAATGGAGAATATTGAAAAAGATTTAGGATTTTAATACAAATAGCTTATGGTAAAAAAACTACTCTTATTTATTTTTTTGGTTTCAATTTATTCAACTGTTTTTTCACAACAGGATGAAAGTAATACTGTTGTGAAAGATTCCACAATGGTAATAAAAAATATTGTTGCCTCACCTAATCCATTTAGTGTTACTACAAAAATAAAATTCAACACCGGAGCTGTACATGAAATTGAATTTTCGGTTAAAGATTTAATTGGAAACGTAGTCTATATTAAAAAACACACGACTAAGATTGGGTTGAATACAATTGCTTTCTATAGAGACAAATTAGATTCAGGAATTTATATTTATTCTATTAAAACTAATAACGAGATTATTTCGAAACGAATTGTTGTTAAATGAGTATTAGTCTAACCATATTAGGTTGTCACTCGGCTACACCAAGGACTTTTGCTCATCCAACATCTCAGTTTTTAGAAATAAATAATCGGCATTTTTTAATTGATTGCGGGGAAGGTACCCAAACTCAACTTAGGAAATATAAAATTAAATTTTCTGCCATTAGCCATATATTCATCTCCCATTTGCACGGAGATCATTTTTTTGGACTGGTTGGTTTAATTTCTACATTTGGTTTACTAAATAGAAATAAGGATCTTCATATCTTCGGCCCAACTGGTCTTAAGGACATTATACAATTACAATTGAAAGTTTCAAAAACCTGGCTTAGCTATGATATTCATTTTCATGAACTGTGTAGCGAAAAAAGTGAATTAATTTTTGAAGATGAAAAGGTTGAAGTGTCCACTATACCCTTAGATCACAGAATTTATACCAATGGGTTTTTATTCAAAGAAAAAGAAGGGAAACGAAAATTAAATGCCCAGGCCATTAAAGAAAATCCTGAAATAGAAATTTGCGATTTTCAAAATCTTAAAGACGGAAAGGATTTTATAAAAGAAAATGGTGAACTAATCAAAAATCATATCCTTACCCATAATCCACTAAAGCAATTAAGCTATGCTTTTTGTAGCGATACAGCCTATAAACCAAGTATCACTTCTCTCTTTGAAAATGTTAATCTGTTATACCATGAATCGACTTTTTTAACAGATAAAATAGAATTGGCTAAAAACACCAAACACGCTACGGCTCAAGAAGCAGGTAAAATAGCGAAAAAAGCGAATGCTGGTAAATTGATATTAGGACATTACTCAAGTAGATATAATAATTTAGATATATTTAAAGAGGAAGCTGAAACTGTTTTTGACGAGGTTATATTAGCCAAAGAAGGAAAAATAATTAAGATAGATAATAAGGTGCCTGATGCATTTATAGTTGCCGATCAAAATCAGTATTGACCTATTGTCAGCAAAACTAAAGTACAAGCAACTTCTACTTCAATATTATTGCTTTCTAATAATTCAATAAATTCTCTATTCTCAGTTCCCGGATTAAAAATTACCCGCTTAGGCTTTATAGAAATTATGTATTCATAATACTCTTCTTGTCGTTCTGGTTTTAAATATAAGGTAACTGTATCAATATCTTTTAACTCAGGATATCCAGTATCAATTTTGACGTTCTCAATATTTCCTTTTCTTAAACCAATCGCTATAACCTCGTGCTCGTTATTAACCAATTTCTTTATAGCAATATTAGAATATCTGTCTTCTTTTAAAGATGCTCCTAACACCAACGTTTTTTTACTCATTTACATAGGTTATTTTTATATGTGCAATTTGAGATTACAAATATATAAGCTTTACCATTATGGTGTATAGTAAATTTTGTCATCGTAATAAATCAAAGAGTCATCTATCATGCATTCATTAAATTATAAATCGAACTTTGTAATTCTGTCATACATAACATTTAACCATCAAAATTTGTACTAACTGCTTTTTTTTGTGATATTGCAAGTCTGAAAATTAAAACCTAACCCAATTTATCATGAAGAAAAAATTTCTCTCATTACTATTTTTAGTAACTCCATTTATAACTTTTGCACAAGAAGCCCAAGAAATGGGATTTGACGAAAGAATAGAAACTTGGTTTAAACCAATTTCAGACGCAGTAACTTCTATTGTTTTTTACCCAATAAATATTGTTGGTAAGGATGTTCCAATTGTTATAATTATTTTATTATTAGGAGCTCTATATTTTACGCTTTATAATAGGTTTGCAAACTTTAGATTAATAGGAGTTGCCATAAGAGCAACTCGTGGAAAATACGATGAAATTGATCAT
>CAZJCZ010000003.1:0-31596 GCA_964544575.1 uncultured Flavobacteriaceae bacterium
GATTGGGCCACGGCCGATTGTGATGGCGATGGTGTAACGAACTTAGATGAAGTAGGCGATGGAACGGACTTAAATAACCCTTGTGAATTTAATTATGAAAGTAGAACAGTTGAACCAACTGATGAATGGAATGCAATTGATTGTGATACAGATGGGGTATTAAATGGTAATGAAGACAACTTGGATACGGATAACGATAATACACCAGATTATTTAGATAGAGATGATGATGATGATGGCATTAATACAATTGATGAAGATGCTGATGGTAATGGTGATCCCACAAATGATGATTGTGATGAAGATAACCTACCAGATTACTTAGACCCTGATACATGTAATATAGAAATACCTACCTTATTTACTCCTAATGGAGATGGTGTAAATGATGAGTTTGAAATTACAGGCTTAGCAAATAGTTTCCCAGATTTCGAAATGAAAATTTACAATCGTTGGGGTAATATAGTGTTTGATTATAAAAATAATGGTCGATCGATACCTCAATGGTGGGATGGTTTTTCTAATGGAAGAATGACCATAAAAAGCACTAATATGGCACCGACAGGTACCTACTTCTATGTTATTAACTTTAACGATGACAATAGAAAACCTGAGTCTGGTTGGGTATATTTAAATAGATAATTAAATTAATAAAAGATTGAATTAATTTTCATTCTCTTAAAAAAATAAATAAAATTCATGAAAAAATTCAAGCTAATCATAATGTTGAGTTTAGTGTTGATATCAATAGATTCTTTTGGTCAGCAGGATCCCGAATATACTCAATACATGTATAATATGAATGTTTTGAATCCTGCCTATGCCGGATCTAAAGGAACACTAAGTCTTGGTTTGTTGGGTAGAGTGCAATGGGTTAATATAGATGGAGCTCCTAAAACATTAACGCTATCAGCTCATGCCCCAATTGATAAAAATGTAGGATTGGGTATTTCGATAATAGCGGATAAAATTGGCCCGGTTAAAGAACAAAATGTTTATGCAGATTTTTCTTATACGATCAAAACATCTGAAGAGGGAAAATTAGCATTTGGATTAAAAGGAGGATTTACATTTCACAATCTTGACGCATTATCACTAACAACAATTGATCCTGATGATCCTTCAAGTTTAGATTTAATCAATAAAACGTTTCCAAATTTTGGAGCCGGTGCTTTTTATTATACTGATAATTATTACGTAGGCTTATCATTACCAAATATTTTAGAATCAAAACATTTTGAAAAAGATAATGGCGTATATAAAGCTTCTGAGAAGGCACATTATTTTTTAACAGGAGGTTATGTATTTGAATTGTCTGAAAATGTAAAATTTAAGCCTTCAACAATGGCAAAAATAGCGGCAGGCACACCAATTTCAATTGACTTATCAGCTAACTTTTTGATAAACGAAAGAGTTGAGTTAGGTGTATCTTATAGATTAGATGATTCATTAAGTGGGTTAGTTAATTTTTCTGTAACCAATGATTTCAAAATTGGTTATGCTTATGATTATACAACATCTAATTTGGGCGATTTTAATTCTGGGTCTCATGAAGTTTTCTTATTGTGGGATTTAGATCTTTCAAGGGATAATGTTGTATCACCAAGATTTTTTTAATGTAAAAAATGATAAAAATGAAATTATATATAATTATAGCTTTATTGTGTAGTGCAAGTTTTATATCTGCACAAACAACCCCAGGAGAATATACTATAAAGAACATAAAAATCAATACTGAATATGCCGATTTTGGTGCCGTTTACTTCGGAAATGATAGTGTCGTTTTTTCTTCTCCAAAAGTTAAAAAATCTATTATTAAAAATATTTGGAAACCTAATACTCAGCCATATTTAGACCTTTTTATAGGTTCAATTGGTAATGACGGAGAAATTGTAGGAAAACAAAAAGTTAGAGGAAAGGTAAATAAAAGATTTCATGAAGCGGGTGTAGCATTTACCAAAGATTTAAAAACAGTTTATTTTACAAGTAATAATTATCATAATGATATTATAAGAAATGACTCTACGGGGTCTTTAAAATTGCAATTGTTTAAGGCGTCAATAAACGAGAATAGGGAGTGGACCAATATTGAGAAATTACCATTTAATAGTGATCAATATTCTACCGGTCATCCTGCTTTAAGCCCGGATAATAAACAATTATATTTTGTTTCTGACAGATCAGAATCTATAGGTAAAACCGATATTTATTTCGTTAACATCAATAGGGATGGAAGCTATAGTGAACCAAAAAATTTGGATGCTTTAGGCGAAAAAATAAATACTATTGGAAAAGAAGAATTCCCATTTATTAGTGAAGATAACATTCTGTATTTTTCATCTGATGGTCAACCGGGTAATGGCGGACTGGATATTTTTGCAAGTAAAATATTTGATAATTCAACATCTGCGCCTTTAAATTTAGGTAATCCGATTAATAGTGTTAATGACGATTTTGCTTTTATTATTAAAGAAGGTAAAGGATACTTTTCATCAAACCGAGAGCAAGGTAAAGGAGATGACGATATCTACAGTTTTACGGCTACAACACCGCTTAAAATTGAATGTACAAAGTTGATAACAGGTGTTGTAAAAAACAAGGATACTCAAGAACCATTGGAGGAAGCAATTGTAAGTCTGTTAGATGAAAATGAAAATGAAATGCAAAAGATACATACGACTTCAGACGGAAAGTTTTCTTTTATGGGTGCTTGTGACATGTCTTATAAAATAATAGGTGAAAAAACCTATTTTAAAAAAGGTGAAGAAATGATAAAATTATCAAAAAACATAGATGAAACACCAAAAAACGTGATCGTACATTTAACACCTGAAGAATTTATCGAAAAAAAAATATTGGATATAAAACCTATCTTTTTTGATTTAAATAAATGGAATATCCGATCTGATGCGGCAAAAGAATTGGATAAAGTAGTTACGCTTATGAAAGAAAATACTGAAATTATTGTTGAATCTCGTTCGCATACAGATTCAAGAGGGAAAGACTCATATAATTTGAAATTATCAGATAAAAGAGCAAAATCAACTGTTGCATACATTATCTCAAAAGGAATAGAAGCCAATAGAATTAGTGGTAAAGGATTTGGCGAAACCCAATTACTGAACAAATGTTCTAATAGAATTAAATGTAGTAAAGCTGAACATCAAGAGAATAGAAGAACAGACTTTTATATTATAAAATAATTTATATAAAAAAGCTTTGATAAAAAATCCCTTTTATTTTTATCAAAGCTTTAAATTTAACATTATACCTTTATTGAGCATCCAATAGCTCTGGTTTTGGTAACTTCTATAGGTTTTCCCGCTAGTAAGGCATCAACGGCATTTTCAACAAATTTTGTTTTAACAGCAGATTCATTTCGAGAACTATCATCAATTCCACCAATATATTTAACAATTAATCCTTCTTTCTCTTTTTGTAAAATGTACGTGTGAGGTGTTGCAGAAGCCCCGTATTGAGGATAAATTTTCTGTCCATCATCAAATAAATAAGGGAAAGTAAATTCTTTTTCTTTTGCTCTTACTTTCATCAATTCAAAACTATCACCGGGCTGCACTGCAGGATTGTTTGGATTAATAGCTATTACAGGATAACCAAGACCCTTGTATTTTTTGTCTAAGGCTAGTATTCTAGCTTCATTTCTCTTAGATACCGGGCAGGTATTACAAGTAAATATGATTATAAAACCTTTAGCTTTTGGAAAATCAGATAGTGACACAAAAGTGTCATCAATATTTTTGAGCTTAAAGTTAGTGGCGATATCACCAATTTTATAGCCATTACTAGTTTCAATTTCATAGGAATCAACCGAGGTAAAAGCATAAATAGTAGCAATTACTATGAGCAATAAAAACGATTTAGATTTTTTCATGATTTTTAAAGTTTAGTAAATTTATTAATTTCTTTAAGTAATGATTCTTTATTAAAAGATTGCTCATAAAAAGCTCTTTTATCTTTATTATAGATCAATGTAGCCGGTAGAGCACCAGACCATGATTCATCTATTTTTGGGATCCATTCGTTTTCATTGGGGTCATCCAATAAAATGACTTGAGGTGTTATATTATTCTTTTTGACATATGGTTTTAGTTGACTTTCAAATTTATCTGGAAAGTCTAAACTTACGAGGATTACCTTTAGATTTTGACTACCATATTTATCATGTATTTCTTGAAAATATGGGAGTTCTTTTATACATGGTGCGCACCAAGTTGCCCAAAAATTAATGACATAAGTATTATTGTCCTTATAATTTAGCAAAGGTTCAAGTTCAGAAAAATTATAGATTTCAATGTCATTGTTGTTAAAAGACTGAACCATATCAGTGGTTGGCCTTTTGCATGCAATAACCAAAATTAAACTTAAAAGTAGAAGTATTAATCTCATAATATGGTAACTGATTCAAACAAAAATAAATAAAGTTGAGACTCAATGACATATATTAACTCAATTTTATAGAAAATTTAACTTTTATGCATATTATTCATTTCCAATTGATAATATCAATACTATTTACTTGTTTTTTGCGTTATGATATTTATTTACATAACCTTGAAAAATCATGAAAAAGCTATTTATTTTATTATTTCTCCCTCTAGGAATAGTAGCTCAAACAGAAGGGCCAAAATCTGTATCTGATTCTACTGTAGTTAAAATCGAAAATCCTAAAAAAGATATCGATGCAAAAATTGACACCTTAGTAACTGAAAAACAAGAAAGTAAAGTTATAAGTCCTGAATGTATTTCTGGCGACTGCAAAGATGGTGAAGGCACCATGAATTACAAAAGTGGTACTTACATGGGCCGATGGAAAGATGGATTACGTAACGGAATTGGAAAGTTTGTTTGGAATAATGGTGATATGTATAATGGAACTTGGTTTAATGATAAAAGACATGGTCAAGGAGTATATTTATGGCACGATGGGTCGAAATATGCAGGTAACTACAGTTTCGGTATAAGAAGTGGTTATGGCATTTATTATTATACTAACGGAACTATTTATGAAGGCACTTGGCAAAATAATTTAAAACATGGTATTGCCAATTTTTATTATAAGGAAAGTGTGAATTTAGGGGGCAAATATTTTAATAATGAATATGTAGGAGGTACTGGTATTACCCAAGGAACCTATAAACACAAACCTGAATAAAAATTTGTAAGTTATTTTTTGAAATAACGACTATATACAGGGTGAAACCTTTTCACCTCTTTTTCATAGCATTTTCCCGTTTTTAAGAAATTAAGAACGGGAATTTATTTTTAGAGCATCCGTAGGTTTTGGCACGAAATGACCTTTTCCTCCAGCTCTGTCATCGTTAAATGTAACAGGAACCTCATCCGCGATGGTTCGTTCATCCCATGTAGAATGTTTTGTCCCATCATCCGTTTGAACCATGGTAATACAGTCTTCTACAGGGCAAACCAATGAACAAAGATTACAACCAACGCAATTTTCTTCAATAATACTCGGAATCCTATATGTTGCATCTTTTGATAAAGCTATGGCTTGATGTGCGCCGTCATCACAGGCGATATAACATAATTCACAACCAACACATGTGTCAGGGTTTATTTTAGCGATCACTTTGTGTTCTAAGTTCAAATGCTTCCAGTCGGTAATATTAGGCAAAGCTTTGCCTGCAAAATCATAAATGGTATTATAACCTTTATCATCCATGAACTGGCGAAGTCCGGTTTCCATTTCTCTAATGATGCCGAAACCGTAATGCATAACGGCGGTACAGACTTGCACTGAAGTGGCACCGAGCAAAATAAATTCTACGACGTCACGCCAGGTTTCAACACCACCAATACCAGAAATAGGCACTTTGCTAGTTTCAGGATGTTGTGCTAATTCCCGTATCATATGCATGGCAATTGGTTTTACTGCAGGACCACAATAACCGCCATTCGTACCTTTACCATCAACGACAGGTAGTGGGGCATAAGTATCCAGGTCAATCCCAACAATACTTTTAATTGTGTTAATCAATGAGATGGCATCAGTACCCCCTTGATAGGCAGCTAAACCTGGGTCAAGGATATCGGAGATGTTAGGAGATAGCTTTGTAATCACAGGAACCTTCGCAACTTCTTTTACCCATTCAACAATTAATTTTAGGACGTCAGGTTCTTGTCCTACTGCTGAGCCCATACCTCGCTCACACATGCCATGAGGACAGCCAAAATTTAATTCAATACCGTCAGCCCCAGCATTTTCTACATCTTTTATTATTTGATGCCATTCTTTTTTACTTTCAACCATTAAGGATGCAATCACAGCATGATCCGGAAAATATTTTTTTACCTCTTCAATTTCTCTCAAATTATCCGCTAAGGGTCTATCGGTTATTAATTCAATATTATTGAAACCCATCATACGGGTATCTCTATAATTTACCGAACCATATCTACTGGATACATTAACCACAGGAACACCTAATGTTTTCCAAACAGCGCCACCCCAACCGGCCTCAAATGCTTTCATAATTTGATATCCTGAATTGGTAGGTGGAGCAGAAGCTAACCAAAACGGATTTGGAGCTTTAATTCCTGCAAAATTTATTGATAGATCAGCCATAAATTTGATTATGAATATTGAATAATTATTTTTTACTTAACCATAGATTAATTCCTTGCGCCGCCATTTTACCTTCATAAGCAGCATTAACAACTTCAGCACCTCCATTTACGGCATCACCTCCTGCAAAGTACATTGGATTAGATGTTTGATATGTCTCTTGATTCACTACAATTTTAGTTTTATCGTCTATATCAAGATCATCAAATAATTCATAAAAAGAACCTTGTTTTGCTTGTCCTGTAGCCTTAATAACCATATCACACCTTACTATAAAAACATTATTCTTTTTTATTTGGAGTTTCCCGTCAATTATTTCTGTTTTAGCAAATTTTACACCTTCTACTCTCTCTTTCCCTACAATTTCAATAGGTGCTACATTAAATAGGCTGTCAACACCAGCGCTTATGGCTAAATCATATTCAAAACCGTAGGCTCCCATTTCTTTTTTTGATCTCCTATAAGCTAATACCGTCTTTCTTGCACCCATTCTCGCCGCTTCTGAAGCCGCATCCATGGCCGTATTACCTCCCCCAATAACAACAACTTTATTAGGTACATTAACTTTGTGGTGATGCATACGTAGATCTTCGATAAATTCAACCGCACCAATGACACCTTTTATATCTTCTCCTTCTAATTGCAAACTCGCAGTTTTACCTAACCCAACACCTAGAAAAATGGAATCGTATTTATTTTCTAATTTTTTAAGTTGTTCTTTTGTTGTTATTGCTGAATTATATTTGATAGCAAAACCTAGCTGATTCTGTAAGTATTCAACTTCTTTCAATACTTCTTCATTACTAATTTTATAAGGTGCAATCCCGTAAACCGTTAAACCAGATGGTTTATCTTTTGCTTCGAAAATATCAACGGCATAACCCAAGGTTCGTAATTCGCAAGCACAGGCTAAACCTGCCGGGCCAGACCCAATTACTGCAATTTTTTTGCCGTTACTTTTACCCTGTTTAAAGATCTCTTTCCCGGCCTGTATTGTTTCGTTTGTTGCATAATGTTGCAGTCGGCCAATCTGAATTGGGGGCACATCCTGATGATTAAATACACATGCGCCTTCACATAAAACACCTGTTGGGCAAACTATACCACAAGCATTACCAAGCCAATTGGCATCAAAAATGGTTTTTGCAGCACCTTCTGTGTTTTGAGTTTGTATTTGCTTTATAAAGAGCGGGATATCAATATGAGTAGGGCAGGCTTGAATACAAGGGGCGTCAAAACAAAACAAGCAACGGGAACTTTCGTAGAAAGCTTCTGTATTGTTCATTAAAGACTTTTTCTGCTTGAAGTTTATTTGAAACTCCTTCTCTGATGTTGGTTTTTTATATTCTGCCATTACTGGAATGATGGTTATTACAATTCACAAATTTTTCCATAAGTTTCGGGTCGTCTATCTCTAAAAAATTGCCAGGTAGAACGTACCTCTTCAATAAGATCGAGATCAAACTCAGTCACTAATAATTCATCATTTTCACGTGAAGCTTCAGCAAATATCTGCCCCCTTGGATTTACAAAATACGATTGACCATAGAATTTGCCTAAATTCCAAGGTTTTTCTTCACCTACACGATTGATACATCCCATAAAATAGCCGTTAGCTGCAGCATGAGCAGGTTGCTCTAATTTCCATAAATACTCACTTAAACCCGCTACTGTTGCGGAAGGATTATAAACAATTTCAGCGCCATTCAATCCCAGAATACGGGCACCATCTGGGAAATGTCTATCATAACAAATATAAACTCCAACTTTGGCGTATTTGGTTTGGAATACAGGATATCCTAAATTACCAGGTTTAAAGAAATACTTTTCCCAAAACCCTGTAGTGTGAGGAATATGGTTTTTACGATATTTACCTAAATATTTTCCGTCGGCATCAATTACAGCAGCAGTATTATAGAGTACTCCTGCCTGTTCTTTTTCATATATTGGCACCACTATTACCATATTATATTTCTTGGCATAAGCCTGCATTTTTTCTATTGTAGGGCCTGGTACAGCCTCCGCTGAGGCATACCATTTATTATCTTGCCCTGGACAAAAATATGGCGTATTGAAAATTTCCTGTAAACATAAAATTTGAACCCCTTGTTTTCCGGCATCCTCAATATATGGAATATGCTTGTTGTACATGGCGTCCATTATTTCTTGGATAGTACCTTCTCCTTCTGTCATTGGAAGGCTCATTTGTATCAATCCTGATTTTACTATTCTTGGCATATTTTCTCTATTTATATATTTATTCTTTTCGTTTTATTTTGATAAACTTAGATAACTGTTTTTGAAGTTTTACTTCTAGGAATAAATTGACCGTGACCTGCCTTTAATTTGCATTTCTCATTTTCTATGGCAATTTCTCCTCGTAAAATAACAGTCTCTGTTTTTCCGATTACTTTTTTTCCTTCATAAGCAGAATAATCGCAATTCATATGATGTGTATCAACAGAAATTGTATGCTTCTTTTTGGGGTCAAAAATAACAATATCAGCATCTGAACCGATTGCAATGGTACCTTTTCTGGGGTACATTCCAAAAATTTTTGCTGCATTGGTCGAACTTATTTCTACATACTTGGTCAGCGATATTTTTCCTGTGTGCACGCCTTCAGAAAATAAAAATTCCATACGATGCTCTATAGCGGGATGCCCATTTGGAATTTTTGAAAAATCATCTTTTCCCATTTTTTTCTGTTCCCACATAAACGGACAATGATCAGTACCAACTACTTGTACCAACCCTTGATTAATACCAGACCACAATGCTTTCTGATCTTTCTTTTCACGCAAAGGAGGACTCATTACCCATTTGGCACCTTCAAAATCTTTTTCATATAAAGAGGCATCTAACATTAGGTATTGTGTACATGTTTCAACAAAAACTTTTTGATTACGTTGCGTGGCTTTTCGAACGGCATTTAAAGCTCCTTCACAAGTCATATGAACAATATAACCGGTACAATCAGTATAATGCAACATGTCAGCAAATCTGCCCGAAGCTTCTGCTTCTGTAACTTCTGGTTGAGACAAATAATGATAAAGGGGAGAAAGATTTCCTTGAGCTCTGTTTTTAGCGATCAACGAATCTATCATATCACCGTTCGTTGCATGAACAGTTACTATGCCTCCATGTTTTTTAACCACTTTCATGAGCTGAACCATTTGACCATCATCAATCATCAAAGCACCTTTATAGGCCATAAATGTTTTGAAAGATGAAATGCCTTCCTCTTCGATCATTTGTACAACTTCTTTAGCAACATTGTCATTAAAGTCGGTTACAGCAATATGATACGAATAGTCTCCAATAGCCTTTCCTTCAGATTTTTGTTGCCAGGTCTTTAAGGCGTTACGCAATGAATCACCTTGGGTTTGCAAGATAAAATCTATAACCATGGTAGTACCTCCATGCAATGCGGCCCTGGTTCCGGTTTCATAGTCATCACTAGAATACGTACCCATAAAAGGCATATCTAAATGAACATGTGGGTCAATCCCTCCAGGAAATACTAATTTCCCAGAAGCGTCAATAATTGAATCAGCATTATATGCTAAGTTTTTACCGATGGCTACAATTTTTTCACCTTCGGTATATACATCGGCGATATAACTTTCAGAGGCCGTTACAACACGACCATTTTTTATTAAAATAGACATCTTTAATCTGTTGTGTTAAATGAAATTTTGTTGTTTATCATCAAAAAATAATAAATAATAGATGAAATAAAAAATCCTGTAAACCAAGATAGTGAATATAGGAAATTTAAAGAGGGTATCCAATAGCCAATTAATGCCAAAAAAACACCTGCTAATAAGGCTATAATAGCTGGCGAATTAAATCCTGTGTTTTTATAAGAATAGATCCCATTTTCTTTATACAATTCAGCAAGCTCTAGACGTTTTTTTCTGATCAAAAAATAATCCGTAATTAAAATTCCCAATACGGGGCCTAGTAATCCGCTCACAAAAATAAGGAATCCTGAAATTTCATTCAATAACCACCAGGGAGCAATAATAATTCCAATAACTCCAGTAATAAGCCCTCCTAATCTGAAATTTATTTTTTTAGGGAATAAGTTTGAAAACGCATTGGCGGGAGCAATAACGTTAGCGGCAATATTAGTACTTAAGGTTGCAATCAGCATGAAAATTTGGGCGATAATAACGACTACAGGATTTTTAAACTTAGAAATAAGCGAAACCGGATCCCAAGGAGCATCATCTGCAATTAAGATATCTTCAAAATTAATGACCGCTGCGCAGGTTACAAAAATTCCGACAAAAGAATATAGCATCATGGTTCCCGGGAGTCCGATAAACTGACCTGCAACCTGAGCTTTTTGGGTTGCAGCATAACGAGTAATATCGGCAATACTTATTGACATAGTGGCCCAAAAACCGACCATAGCGGTAAGCCAAAGTAGATAACTCCAAAGTTTTGTACCACTATTATTTTCTGTTGGATCTACTAATGAAGCGGAGACTATACTCGATTCAACAACTGAATTTGCAGTTGATTTTCGAAATTGAATTTGAACAGTTTTTTCGCCATTATTTATTTCATTTATTGTGGCAAATTCAGAAATATTTATAGGTTTATCAGAAATTGCTTTCCATTCATCATTTTGGTTCGCAATTATTAGTTGATATTCGGTAGCCTTAAGTACACCTTCTTTATCTTTTAGCGCATTAAGATTCAAAAAAAGTGTATTATCTTTTTCAGTTAACGAAGCGGCCGTTTTTTGTAATTGTTCACTTTGTTTTAATACAATTGAAAACCCATCAGCTTTAGCGTAACTCCACCAAATCAAGGCAAATCCCATTACAATAAGTATTGGTGCAGAATAGGTTTCAAGCCATTTAATGCTTTCTGTCCCTTTCCAAATAAAGTAAATGTTGATACACCAAAAAATAGCGAAACCAACAAATTTACCAATAGACAAACCTAATTCCCCTTCAGAGCCCGTAATTGCATTAAAAATGGCATAAATTGCCAAGCCACCGATCCACGTTTGAACCCCAAACCAACCACAGGCAATAATACCCCTGGTTACTGAAGCTATATGAATTCCTTTAGTTCCGAATGCAGCTCGACCTATTACCGGGAATGGGATCCCATATTTAACACCGGCATGACCATTCAGGATCATAGGAATGGTAATAATTAAATTAGCCAGGCCAATAATAATTAAGGCTTCATACCAATTTAAGCCTGTTTTTATCATATATGATGCTAGTAAATAAGTAGGAATGCAAACGGCCATTCCTACCCAAATTGCTGCAAGATTCCATTTATTCCATGTCCTATTATTCGCCGGAACAGGTGCAAGATCTTCACTATATAATGGAGAATTGGAAACATCCTCGTTTAATTCAATTATATCCTTATTTTTTCTCATCAATAGAAATTAGTAATCTATGAATCTACTGTTAGTAACAATATTCATCGGCAATAGAAATAGCTTGAGAAATGATATTTAACCCTTCATCAACCTCTGCTTTGCTCACATTTAAGGGAGGTGCTATAAAAAGCCAATTCCATCGAACAAAAGTGAACATCCCTAATTCTCTTATTTTGGCTGCCATCCTATTTGTGGCCTCCATTTGTTGAGGTTTGGCATTCCATGGTGTAGTTGGTTCTTTAGTTTCTCTATTTTTAACCAATTCTATACACCCTAATAATCCTGTATTTCTAAAATCGCCAATTGAAGGATGTTTTTTCTTAAGTTTTTTAACTTCTGACTCGATGTATTCACCCATTTGGGCAGCTTTATTGACCAAGTCATCCTCTTCAATAATTTTTATATTCTCTATGGCCGCAGCACATGATACCGCATGAGCAGAATATGTTAACCCTAATACCATCGGATTATCATTAAAATGGTTTGCAATAGTATCAGTTACTATCATAGCACCCAATGGTAAATATCCCGATGTTAACCCTTTGGCCAAACACATAATATCTGGTGTTACGTCATGATGATCAATTCCGAACATTTTTCCGGTCCTACCAAAACCACTCATTACTTCATCATCGATGAGTAGGATTCCGTATTTATCACAAATTTCCCGGACCTTTTTTAAGTACATGGGAGGGTATTTTATACAACCTGACGAACCAGATTCACCTTCAAATAAGATGCCCGCAATAGCATCAGGGTTTTCAAATTGGATCACCCGCTCTAAATGTTCAGCAGCAAGTTGGCCACATTGTTCTACAGACGAAGAATTCCACGGACACCTATATGCATATGGATTTTCAACATGAATTATATTATTTACAGCCTGACTGTCAACAGCAAATTTTCGAGGATCCCCACCTGCCGAAATAGCACCATAAGTGGCACCATGATAAGAGCGATAATGGGTAATGATCTTATGTCTTCCTGTATAAATTCTAGCTAATTTAATAGCATTTTCAATGGCTTCGGCTCCACCTAAAGTAAAAAAAGATTTTGTTAAATTACCAGGAGTTAATTCAGCTAATTTTCTGCCGAGTTTACCGCGTACATCTGTAGCCATTCCTGGAAAAACATAACTTAATTCCTCCATTTGTTTAGTAACTGCTTTAGTGATTCGCTGGTTACCATGACCTATATTAACATTCATCAGTTGAGAAGAAAAATCAAGATATTTTTTGCCATCTCTGTCATACACATAACTCCCTTTAGCATAATGAGCATTAATAGGATTTAGACCTCCTTGTTTTCCCCATGAAAACAAGGTATAGTCAAGATTGTTTTTTACAATTTGATTGTTCATTTAATTTTAAATATTTTAAATATTCTAATACCCTTCAATATTGGAAAAATATGGCATTCGCTTAACTCATCCAATTAATTTGGGCTTGAGGATTCCACTTAGAGGTGGTCTTTTTGTTTTGCGTCCAAAATTCTATAGAACTTCTTCCGGTAATATCACCTACCCCAAATTTAGACTCATTCCATCCTCCGAAAGAAAATGGTTCACGAGGTACTGGCACACCTATGTTAACTCCAATCATACCCGCACTGGCACGTTCCATAACTTGTTTGGCAAGGCCGCCACTTTGTGTAAATACGGCCGCTGCATTTCCATAATTTGAACCGTTTTCAATTTCAATAGCTTCATCTAAATTTTTAGCTCTGATGATAGAGATTACAGGGCCAAATATTTCTTCTCTTGCTACAGACATATCAATAGTTACATGATCTATTATTGTTGCTCCTACATAGTAGCCACCCTCTTTACCGGGCACAGTTGTATTTCTGCCATCAAGCAAAATTTTTGCACCATCGTTTTCCGCTTGCGCAATATAATTCTCAATTCTTTTTTTTGCTTCCGCACTAATGACGGATCCAAAATTTTCACCAGGAATTAATTTTTTAGCCTCAATCAACATTTTATCAATAATATGCTGCACCTTATCAACACCCACCATTACAGAAGCTGCCATACAACGCTGCCCTGCACATCCTGACATAGAAGCTACCACATTAGAAGCAGTCATTTCAGGATTAGCATCAGGTAAGACTATTAAATGATTTTTTGCCCCTCCAAGAGCTACACACCTTTTTAGCGTAGAGGTTGCACGTTTATAAACGATCTTCGCAACTTTTGTAGATCCTACAAAAGAAACTGCTTTAATTCCAGGATGATCACAAATGGCTTCAACAACTTCTTTTCCGCCATTAACCAAATTAAATACACCGTCTGGAAGACCCGCTTCCTTCAATAATTCAGCCAAGCGCATTGAACTCAAAGGAACTATTTCAGATGGTTTCATGATCATTGTATTTCCTAAAACCAGTGCGTTAGGGATTGTCCAATTAGGTACCATGTTTGGAAAATTGAATGGAGTTATGGAAGCAACAACTCCAATGGGCCTACTTTCTGTTCTACATTCTACTCCTTTACTAACCTCTTGAACTTCGTTTACTACTATTTGCGGCATTGAAACAGCAAATTCGCACAATTCAATACTTTTTTCTACTTCTGCTTTGGCTTCACCATATGTTTTACCATTTTCAAGTTGAATTAGTTTGGTAAGCTCATCTATATTTTTCTCAAGAAGTGTACGGTAATTAAAAAACACCTGAACACGTTCTTTTAAGGTTTTTGATGACCAACTAGTAAAAGCTTTTTGAGATGCTTTTACAGCTTTATCAACATCACTATAGTCTGAAAGAGGCAAAGATGAGATAATACTCCCATCAATTGGACTCATTACATCCATAGAAACATGTCCGTTTCGTTCAAATTTTCCATCAATAAAATTTTTAACTTCCGGTTGTTTAGTTATTGTATCCATACTACTAATATTTTAGAATAAGTGGATTCATGTAAGTTTGATGAATCTTATGTATATCAAATATATAAAATTAAAGCCGATTCTTTAAGGTAAGAGATTATGGGAATAAGCCTTTAAAAAGTTAATCGCATAGTTTGATATATTGCAATCCTAAATTTTTATACATTCGCTAAAATATAATTCTTAGAATTTGCAAAGGGTAGTAGTTTCTGTAACAAATGACTTAGTTACTGATCAACGTGTGCATAAAGTGTGTAATACTTTGATCGGAATGGGTTTTGGCATATACCTTATTGGGAGGAAACTATCAGATAGTTTGCCAATTGAAAGAAACTATAAAACCTATAGAATGAAACTCCTTTTCAATAACGGATTCATGTTCTATGCTGAATATAACATCCGATTATTTTTCAAATTATTTTTCCTTAAAAAGGATGTATTGTTATCTAATGATTTGGATACTTTATTGCCAAATTTTTTAATAAGTAAGATCTTTAGCAAAAAATTAGTTTATGACAGTCATGAACTTTTTACTGAAGTGCCAGAACTAACAGATAGACCAAGAATAAAAAACACATGGCTGTCCATTGAAAGGTTGATTCTTCCAAAACTAAAAAATTGTTATACCGTATCTGACACAATTGCAGAATATTACAAAGACGTTTATAGAACTGATTTTAAAGTAATAAAAAATTTACCATACAAACACCACTTTCAAAAAGATAGGTTTCCATTCGATACGAGAAATAAAAAAATTATTATTTATCAAGGAGCAGTTAACATAAGTCGAGGAATCGATTTGATGATTGAAACAATGAATTATTTAGATGATGTTCTTTTTGTTGTTGTCGGAAATGGTGATGTTTTGGAGGACTTAAAACTACAAACAACAAATCAAAAATTAGATAAAAAGGTGAAATTTTTAGGACGAATAACTCCTGACGAATTACATCGACTAACACCATTAGCCGATATTGGTATTAGTTTAGAAGAAGACCTAGGTTTGAATTATAGATATTCGCTACCAAATAAATTATTTGATTATATTCAGGCTAGGGTTCCTGTTTTAGTTTCCAACTTACCAGAAACATCTTTGGTAGTCAAAGAATTTAATGTTGGTGAGATTATGTTAATAAGATCACCCAAAATAGTTGCAAATCAAATTGCGAATATGTTAAAAAAAGGTAAAAATTACTGGAAATCATCATTAGAAAAAGCCGCAGAAGAGTTGGTTTGGGAAAACGAGTCTGTCAAGCTTCAAAATATTTTTAAAAATCTTAGATAAAAAATTACATATTGTCTCGTTTGATGTGCCTTATCCACCAAATTATGGCGGAGTCATTGATGTTTTTTATAAGTTTAAAGCATTATGTGATTTACAAGTAAAAATTTATTTGCACACTTTTGAATATGGTAGAGGCAAACCAAAAGAACTTGATAAGTTTTGTGAGCAAGTTTTTTATTACCAAAGAAACGCTTCAATAATAAATGTACTATCTAAGACCCCATATATTGTAAAATCAAGGTCAAATAAGGAATTGATACAGAATTTAAAAAAAATTAAAGCTCCCATTCTTTTTGAAGGATTGCATACTACCTTTCCATTAATAAATGAGAAATTTGAAGACAGAAAAGTACTTGTAAGAGCTCATAACATTGAACATTTATACTATGAAGGGCTGGCAAAAAGTGAGAGTCGGATCGACAAAAAAATATTTTTTAAAACAGAGGCTATAAAATTAAGTGTTTATGAAAGTATACTTACTAAAGTGGACACTATTTTAACTATTTCTCCTTCAGAACATATTTATTTTCAGAATGGTTTTATTGACAAGGCTGTTTATATTCCGGTTTTTCACCCTAATATTAAAGTTAGAAAGCTGTCAAAGAAAGGTAATTTTGCATTATATCATGGGGATTTAAGAGTTGCGGATAACATAAAATCAGTTTATTTCTTAATCGATATTTTTAAACAATTAGATTATGAATTGGTAATTGCTAGTAGTTTCAAAAACCAGACAATTATAAAAGAAATAACTAATTTTAATCATATTAGATTTGTCGAGATAGAAAGCCAAAATCATATGCTAGATTTATTTGAAAAAGCACATATTAATGTGTTGCCGACATTTCAAAAAACAGGTATAAAACTGAAACTTATCAATACCTTATTTAATGGGAGGTTTTGCGTTGTAACACCGAAAATGGTTAAAGAAACAGGTTTAGAAAAACTATGTGAAATAGGTAGAACAAAAGAAGAATTTAAACAAAAGGTTAATGAGTTAATTCATAAAAATTATTTAGATATAGCAATAGCGGAACGAGAAAAAGCTCTAAAACCATTTAACATTTCTGAGAATGCTCAAAAAATAATGGACATACTGTTCTAAACGACTTCAAAAATACTCTCACCATCGCATTTTATAGTTTTATGAGGATATTTTAAAATCAGGGCATAATCATGTGTAGCCATTAAAATGGTTTTCCCGTTTTTGTTAATTTCCTCTAATACGCTCATAACTTCTAGCGAAGTTTTTGGATCAAGATTTCCGGTTGGCTCATCAGCTAAAATAAGTTCAGGATCATTTAGTAAAGATCTAGCAATAGCAACCCGTTGCTGTTCTCCACCAGAAATTTGAAACGGCATTTTAAAACCTTTGGTTTTCATTCCCACTTTTTCTAACACCTCCAAAATTTTCGATTCAATTTTATCCTTGTCCTTCCAACCAGTTGCTTTTAAAACGAACAATAAATTATCGTGTATATTTCTGTCATTCAGCAGCTTAAAATCTTGAAAAACAATACCTAATTTTCTACGTAAAAAAGGAATGTCCTTCTCTTTTAGATTACTTAGATCATAATCTACGATAGATCCTTCACCTTTTAAAAGAGGTAGATCACCATATAATGTTTTCATTAGACTACTTTTGCCACTTCCGGTCTTACCAATGAGATACATAAAATCACCTTCATTAATATTTAGACTAATATCAGATAACACTAAATTTTCTTCTTGAAAAATAGAAGCATTATTTAAATGAAGTACGGGATTTGACATTTATTTTGTGATTTAATGTTACAAACTTACAGTTTAAATTTTAAAAAGTAAATAGGATGAGATAACAAATTTTACAGTAAGGTTTTTTCAGTATTTAGACCATCAAGATTCGTTTTTATTGTTAAAAAATAAAACTTTGGCTTAATTTATGCATTACAAATTCGATAAAAGAAAGTATTTTTTTCTTAACAAAATGTTATAATTAATTAACAATTATACAATTTCATCTTAATTGAGCGTTGTTTAAATTAAGTATGTATATTTTTAACATATCGTAAAACATTTCACCATAATGAAGCATAGCAATATCCTGTTTGTAGTAATATTTTTTATCTTCTCATCTACAAATTTTGCACAAAAATCAGACATCTATACCAACTCGTTAAAAGAATACAAGCATGCGGTAGAATTGTATAATAATAGAGATTTTGTTGCATCAAAGCATCTGTTTAATAAACTTAAAAATCAATTTGATAATAGTTCAGAATTTAAAGCTAATTGCGAGTATTATGAGGCTTTTTGCACAATTCAAGTTGGTGATCAAAATGGTGATGAAATGATGCGAAATTTTGTCGAGAGATATCCTACAAGTACAAAACAAAATACAGCATTTTTAGAGGTTGGAGATTATTATTTTAAAAATGCTAATTATTCCTATGCCTTAAAATGGTATAACAGGGTAGAAACTAGAAATCTTTCTATCTCACAGGAAGATGATTATAATTTCAAATATGCATATGGCTTATTTGCTGTTCGCAGTTACAAACGAGCTAAGGAATATTTTCAAAAATTATTGACCTCTTATGAGTATGGCTCTCAGGCAAAATATTATTATGGATTTATTGCCTATCAGGAAGATGACTATGAAAATGCAGATCGATATTTGGGAGAAGTCGCAGATGATAAAGAATTAGGTGATGATGTACCCTATTATATGGCAAACATAAAATTCAAAACAGGAAAATTTCTAGAGGCTATTGAAATAGCAGAACCTTTTCTAGCCGAGGCTGATAGAAATCAGCATTCAGAAATTTCTAAGATCATAGGCGAGAGCTACTTTAATTTAGAACAATACAATAAAGCAATTCCTCATCTCAAAAATTATAAAGGGAAACGTCGCAAATGGAATAATACCGATTATTATATGCTTGGCTATGCTTATTATAAGCAAAAAGATTATGACAATGCCATTGCTAACTTTAATAAAATAATAGGCGGAGAAAATGCCGTTTCTCAAAATGCATATT
The DNA here is from genome assembly GCA_964544575.1 of uncultured Flavobacteriaceae bacterium. Taxonomy (GTDB): domain Bacteria; phylum Bacteroidota; class Bacteroidia; order Flavobacteriales; family Flavobacteriaceae; genus Aureibaculum. Next base: position 19,214 of record CAZJCZ010000003.1, read on the forward strand.
ATCATTTGGCGGAGTGTTATTTGAATACAGAATTAAAAACTGAGGCATTGAATGCTTTTAGAAATGCCTCTCAAATGGATTATAATAATGATATTAAGAAAGATGCATGGTTAAATTATGCCAAATTGAGTTACGAAATAGGGAATCCTTATAAAAATGTACCTGACGTTTTACAGGAATATTTAGACACTTATCCCAAATCTGAAGCTAAAGAAGAGATCAATAATTTATTGATCAGCGCTTACATTACATCAAAAGATTATGAAGGCGCATTACTGGCATTAAAAGACAAGAAGGATAGCAATACTAAAGAAGTGTATCAAAAAATAGCTTTGTATAGAGGTATTCAGTTATTTAATGATGGCTCTTTGGATAGCGCTAAAGAACACTTTGAATTGGCAATTAATGAACCAAGAGATAATACAATCACGGCTAGAGGAATTTATTGGAAAGCAGAAGTGGATTATTTATTGAATAATTTTAATGATGCTTTGGTTGGATTTCAGCAATTTGAAACCATGAGCAAATCGGATACCTTGGTTGAAAACTCAACTGTCGATTATAACATAGCTTACTCCTATTTCAAGTTAAAAGATTATAATAAAGCTGGTGATAGGTTTAAAACATTTATCGATTCAAGTCCTCAGGATAAAGACATGTTTAATGACAGCCAATTACGATTGGGAGATGCCTATTTTGTATCAAGTAATTATAATAGTGCTATTAGTGCCTATAATAAAGTGATTGAAGCTAAAGGGATTGACACAGATTATGCTCATTTTCAAAGGGCTATTAGCTATGGTTTCATTGGTAAAAACAATGATAAAATTATAGATCTAACGAGATTTTTAAGCGCGTATTCTAAATCTACTTTACGAGATGACGCCTATTACGAACTTGGTAATACTTATGTAAGGGTAGATAAAAACAATGAAGCTCTAGAAACCTATGACAATCTATTAAAGAATTACAAACGAAGTTCATATGTTCCTAAAACCCTATTGAATCAAGGGTTAATTTATTATAATACTGAAAGAGATAATCAAGCATTAGATAAGTATAGACGCGTTGTCAATGAATTTCCAAATACAGAAGAGGCCAAACAGGCGGTTGCTAATGCTCGTCAAATTTATGTAGACCTTGGCCGTGTTGATGAATATGCTGATTGGGTTAAGGATATTGATTTTGTTAATGTTACCGATGCAGATTTAGATAATGATATGTATGAGTCCGCTGAAAAACAATATTTACAAAATAATCGTAAAAAAGCAATTCCCGCATTCAAAAAATATATTGAAAGATTTCCAAATGGAATTCATTCTTTGCGGGCAAATTTTTATTTAGCAGAATCTTTATTTGGTGAAGATCAGCAATCTCAAACTGAGAATTATTATAGCTATGTTATTAATCAAGAGCGTAATGAATTTACCGAGCAGGCCTTGTCAAGATTAGCACAGGTGTATTTAGAGGGTAATAATTGGATCAAAGCTATGCCAATTTTAGAACGATTAGAAGAGCAGGCAGATTTTCCTCAAAATATAACATTTGCACAAAGCAATTTAATGAAAGGACATTATGAACTAGAGCATTACGAAGATGCTGTAGTTTATGCTGAAAAGGTGTTGCAAAGGTCAAAATTAGAGAATCGTGTAAAATCTGATGCTAAAGTAATTATAGCGCGCTCAGCTTTTAAGACAGGAGACGAAGTAAAAGCGGAAGAGGCTTATAAAGAAGTTGAAAAGATAGCTACTGGAGAATTAAAAGCCGAATCAATTTATTATGATGCTTATTTTAAGAATAAGGAAGGTAATTATAAGGTTTCAAACGTGGTTGTTCAAAAATTAGTAGCTGATTATTCAGCTTATAAATATTTCGGAGCTAAAGGATTGATAGTCATGGCAAAAAACTTTTATGAGTTAAGAGACGCATATCAGGCAACCTATATTTTAGAAAATGTCACTAAAAACTTTTCCGAATTTAAAGATGTGACGGATGAAGCTAAAGCTGAGCTTCAAAGAATTAAAACAGAAGAAGCTAAAACAAACGAATCAGTAAATCCCGACAAAAATTAAATACAATTTGTCATTCTGAGCTCAACGAAGAATCTAAAAAAAATGAAAAAACATATTTCAATATTTATACTACTGTTAATTACCACCTTGGCTTTTTCACAAAAAAAGAAAGACACTATTGGAACGGAAGTTATTAATGTAGTTAAACCGTATTCGCCAACCGTTTCTGACGCTTTTAAGGTTAAATTATCACCTGAAATTAATGATACAGAGCTTAATAAAAAAAGAGAAATTCAATATTCTATTTTTTCAATTCCTGTTGCTTCTACCTTTACTCCGGCTAAAGGGAAAGCTAAAGTGTTAAGAGTAGATCCAAGTGCTCCGGTCTATGACAATTTTATCACAGCTGGTTTTGGAAACTTTTCTACACCACAAATTGAGGCTTTTGTTCATACAAATAGTACTAGATATAATGATTTCGGAGGGTTTTTTAACTACCATTCTTCTAAAGGTGGTATTGAAGATGTCCTGTTGGATGATGATTTTTTGGACACACGTTTAGATCTATTTTATAAACAAGAAGAAGCTGATTTCGATTGGCAATTAAACGGCGGTATAAGATTTCAAAAATACAATTGGTATGGATTGCCCGATTTTTCACAAATTACTTTTTCAAAACCCGTTGTTGATGGATTGGATGAAATACAAAAGTACACAACCATGTATTTTGGAGGTAAACTTAATTATAATGATTCCTTTTTTCAAGGCGGAACTATCGAATTAAATCGTTTTACTGATGATGAGGCAAGCACAGAAAACCATATTCTAATTCAACCTAAAATTGAATTTCCTATAGCATCTGAATTTATTAATGCCAACGCAAGATTAGAATATTTGAAAGGAGAATTTTTTATGAATTATGCCGGAGATAATAATATTGAATATAGTTTTATTACGATTGGGTTTAACCCTAATTTCGAAGTATTACGAGATAACTTAACTATTAATTTGGGAGCTGACATTTTATATAGTTCCGGTTCTGCTGATGGAGAAGATGCCAAATTTTATACATATCCTAAAGTAAATGCTTCTTACATAGTAATTGATGAAGTATTAACCGCTTACGCTGGTGTTATAGGTGGATTGCATCAAAATACCTATAGTGAATTTACGAATGATAACCCTTATGTATCGCCAACATTATCAATAAAAAGAACTGATGAGCAGTATAATGGTTTTGTAGGCATTAAAGGGAAGTTGGCCTCAAATATTGGATATAATTTTAAAGGATCCTATAAAAGTGAAAAAGACAAGCCATTCTTTAAATTAAACCCTTCCAAAACGGATGGATCAATAATTGTTGAGAAAGGTTATGAAGCCGGTAATTCTTTTCAAATAGTATATGATGATGTTAAGACTTTAACAGCTTTTGCAGAAATAAGTATTGATTTTTCAAAAGAACTAAAATTAGGTGGTAATATCGAGTTTAATACTTATAGTAAAGATAGCATCGTTGAGGCTTGGAATTTACCAGAATTAAAAGCATCGGCATTTGCAAATTACAATCAAGATAAATGGTTTGCAGGAGCCAATTTATTTTTTGTAGGAGAGCGTAAAGATGAATTTACCTACGCAGTCCCTAACATACAATCGGTTGATGAAATTATTACTTTGGGTAATTATGTAGATTTAAACTTTAACGGAGGTTATAAATTTTCTGATAAGTTAACAGCGTTCGCCAAGGTAAATAACGTGTTTAGCAGTAACTATCAAAAATATACCAATTTTAATGTGCAAGGGTTGCAGGTATTTGCCGGACTAACCTATAAATTTGATTTGTAAATTATTTTAATAAAGAAGATGTAAATATTGTCATTTTGAGTGGGGTTAAGATTTTTTATCCTTTTACCCCTTTTTACTTAACTCTTCTCATTATGACTTTTTATCCATACATTTTCTCATAATACTCCTTATAGGCACCTGACGTTACGTTATTTAACCAACTTTCATTTTCTAAATACCAATCAATGGTTTTTGATAACCCTTCTTCGAAAGTAACTGAAGGTTTCCATCCAAGTTCTTTATTCAATTTTGTAGCATCTATTGCATAACGTCTGTCATGTCCTGCCCTGTCTTTAACATACGTGATCAATTTAGCTGAAGTTCCTTTAGAGCGATTTAACTTCTCATCCATTTGTTCGCACAATAGCTGAATTAAGTTGAGGTTTGTCCATTCATTAAATCCGCCAATATTATAGGTTTCATTATTTATACCTTTATGGAAGATCAAATCAATTGCTTTGGCATGATCTTCTACATATAGCCAATCACGAGTATAATTGCCATCTCCATAAACAGGTAAGGCTTTGTTATTTTTTATATTATGAATAAATAGAGGGATCAATTTTTCGGGAAATTGATTTGCACCATAATTGTTAGAACAGTTGCTAATCACAAAAGGGAGTCCATACGTATTTGCATAAGCTCTTACAAAATGATCAGAAGCAGCTTTGGATGCGGCATAAGGAGATTGAGGGTCATAGGGTGTTGATTCTTTAAACAAGCCAGTCTTACCAAGAGAACCGTAAACTTCATCGGTGGAAACATGATAAAATAATTTACCTTCAAATTTATTTTTCCATAAATCGCGAAAAGCATTTAAAAGGTTGGCTGTACCCAATACATTGGTTTCAATGAAGGCGTTGGGGTTTGTTATTGAACGATCAACGTGACTCTCTGCAGCCAAATGTATTACTGCATCAAATTTATGCTCTTGAAAAAGAGCGTAAATAAATTTTTCGTCCTTAATATCCCCTTTTACGAATGTATAATTAGAGGCCTTTGAAATATCATTAATATTTTCAAGATTTCCAGCATATGTCAAAGCATCTAAATTAAAGATGTTATAGCTGGGATAAGCATTGACAAACAATCGAACTACATGAGAACCAATAAACCCTGCCCCTCCTGTAATTAATACATTTTTCATATTATTTTTTTAAAGATAATTGCCATTTCCAGGCAGAAGCCAAGGCATCTTCCAAATTAAGCTCAGTCTTCCATTTTAATTCGTTATTCGCTAAAGATGTATCAGCGTACGCTTCAATAATATCTCCTTCTCGTCTACCTACTATTTTATAATTTAAAGGCTGATTGCTTACTTTTTCAAACGCTTTAATTACCTCTAAAACAGATGTCCCTTTTCCCGTACCAATATTAAACACTTCGAAAGCCGATTTATTTTTTCTATCAAGTAATCTTTTCATAGCAACAGTATGAGCTTTCGCTAGATCTACTACGTGAATATAATCTCTTATAGCTGTTCCATCAGAAGTAGGGTAATCACCACCGAAAACTGAAAGCTCTTTTCTTATTCCTGCTGCTGTTTGAGTAACATAAGGGATTAAATTTTGAGGGATTCCAATGGGGAGTTCTCCGATTTCAGCACTACCATGAGCCCCAATGGGGTTAAAATACCGTAAAGCAATTGCTTTCAAATTGGACACTTTTGAAGTGTCAGAAATGATTTCTTCACCAATTTGTTTTGTATTTCCGTATGGAGACTCAGCAGGTTTAAATGGAGCACTTTCAGTAATAGGCATGATATCCGCCTGTCCATAAACCGTGCATGATGAGCTAAAAATAAAATTAGAAATATTACTATTCTGCATTTCTTCTAATAAATTAATAAGAGAAGAAATATTGTTATGGTAGTATTCAAGTGGTTTTTCAACACTTTCTCCAACAGCTTTTGAGGCAGCAAAATGAATAATGCCCTCTATATTTTTATTCGATTTGAAAAAGGTCTTTATTTCATGTTGATTTTTTAGATCTAGATTTTCAAAAACAGGCTGTTTTCCTGTAATAGATGTGATTTGATCCAAAACGTCAATAGATGAATTTGAAAGGTTATCAATAATTAAAACTTCATAACCTTCATTCTGTAATTCAACAACTGTATGAGATCCAATAAATCCGAGACCTCCCGTAACAAGTATCTTTTTCATTAAAATTATTTATTGATAAAATTTAAAACAGTTTGTGTTATAAATTGTAATTGCTCATCATCCAATTCAGTATGCATTGGTAGTGAAATTACGGACTTTATTAGTTTATTGGTGACTGTAAAATCGTCCTCATTATATCTATTATCAGCATAAGCTTTCTGGCTGTGTAATGGCACTGGATAATATATCGCACATGGAATATTATTATCTAATAAATGCTGATGTAAGGCATCTCTATCAATCCCGTTTATTTTTAATGTGTATTGATGAAATACATGACAATTGCAGGTACTACATATTTCTCCATTACTTTTATTGCAGTTATATGTAATTTTAGGAGTGGAGATATTTTCATGATCTTTAAAAGCATTATTGTAATATCTGGCAGCATCTCTTCGTGCTTCACAATAGGCATCCAGATTAGGTAATTTTACTCTTAAAATAGTTGCTTGAATGCTATCAAGTCTTGAATTTACCCCAACAACATCATGATAGTAACGTCTATACATTCCATGATTTACTATACCTCGTAAAGTGTAAGCCAAATCGTCATTATTTGTAAAAATTGCACCTCCGTCGCCATAACAGCCTAGATTTTTAGAAGGGAAAAACGATGTTGTACCCACATCACCTATAGTTCCAGCTTTTTTGGTTGTGCCATCAGCAAAAGTATAATCAGCTCCAATGGCTTGAGCGGTATCTTCAATGACATATAAATTATGTTCTTTAGCTACTTCTAAGATGGCTTCCATGTTGGCGCATTGTCCAAATAAATGTACCGGAACGATTGCTTTTGTTTTAGGCGTAATTGCTTTTTTAAGGGCCTCAATATCCATATTAAAAGAATCTTCTTCGACATCCACCAATACAGGAGTAAATTTTAATAAAGCAATTACTTCAACAGTGGCAGCAAAGGTAAAATCGGCGGTAATGACTTCATCACCCTGTTGTATGTCTAAACCCATCATGGCAATTTGCAAGGCATCGGTACCGTTAGCACAAGGAATAACATGTTTTACTTGTAAATAATCTTCTAATTCTTTTTGGAAATTGTTGACCTCGGGGCCATTTATATAAGCAGAAGATTCGATTACATTTTGAATAGAAGTATCTATTTGCTGTTTGATTTTTTGGTATTGACCTTTAAGGTCCACCATTTGTATCTGTTTCATGAAGGAATTTTTATCAATAAACGCACAAAATTACGAATTATTTAACCGCTATTATTCTAAATTCATATTTTAGCAATCGCCAATGTATTTTTTATATAATATAACCGTATATATTGCAATATTTTTCCTTAAAATAGTTGCTTTCTTTAATAAAAAGATACATTTTTTCATTAATGGAAGAAAAGATGTTTTTGAAACATTGGAAGAAAATTTCAATCCCAATGATAACATTATTTGGTTTCATTGTGCCTCTTTGGGTGAATTTGAGCAGGGTAGGCCCATCATTGAAAAGTGTAAAAAGGAGTACAAGGAATATAAAATTTTAGTTACTTTTTTTTCACCTTCAGGTTTTGAAATTAGAAAAAATTATGATGCGGCAGATTTGGTTACTTACCTACCTTTAGATACGAGAAGAAATGTCAGAAAGTTTTTAGAGTTAGCAAAGCCTAAAATTGCAATTTTCGTAAAATATGAGTTTTGGCCGAATTTGCTAAAACAATTAAAAAATAATGAGGTAAAAACTATATTGATATCTGGAATTTTCAGAAAAGACCAATCTTTTTTTAAAAAGTATGGAGGTTGGATGAAAAAATCATTGCTGTCGTTTGATCATTTTTTTGTACAAAACAGGTCTTCAGAAACACTTCTTAATAAAATTGGTTTTACAAATGTTACTATAAGTGGTGATACTAGATTTGATAGAGTATTTGAAATTACTGAACAAAATAATAAGTTGGAATTTATTGAAAAATTTGTTGATAATAAAGTAACACTTATTGCGGGCAGCACATGGCCAAAAGATGAAGAATTATTAGTTAGTTTTATAAATAGCAAATCTGAATCAAATCAAAAATTTATTATAGCACCTCATAATATTGATCAGAATGATATTGCAAAATTGAAAAAGAGTATTTCAAAAGAAGTGGTTTTATTTTCTAAATGTAATAGTGAAAACCTAAAAAATTATCAAGTCCTTATTATTGACACAATTGGGTTGTTGTCAAAAATTTATAATTATGCTGATATAGCGTATGTAGGAGGCGGTTTTGGATCGGGAATTCATAATATATTAGAACCAGCGACTTTTGCTGTGCCAATTATTATTGGACCTAATTATCATAAATTTAAGGAAGCAAAAGATTTGGTAAAATTAGGTGCTTGTAAAGTAATTACTAACAATTCTGAATTAAGTACAACCTTAAACGAATTATTTGAGAATTCTGACAATCGGAAAAGTAAAGGAAGATTATCTCGAAATTATATTCTTGACAATATTGGGTCAACAAATATAATATTTGATTATCTTGATAAAACTATTTCTAAAAATAAGTAACTTGTGCCCAGTTTAATACCAGCGTAAATAATGATAAGAGAAAAATTAAAAGATTATTTTAATGTTGTTTTTGAGGATGATTTAATAAATGAAATCATTGAAGTAGGCACTTATAAAAAAGTTAAAGAGAACGAATTATTACTTGATTTGGGCGATAAATTCGATAAGATTCCACTGATGCTAAATGGAGCGATCAAAATTAGCAGAGAAGATGAACATGGAGATGAGATTGTTTTATATTTTTTAGAACGAGGAGATACTTGTACCATAACATTTGGTAGTGGGTTAACGAGTTCAAAAAGTAAAGTAAGAGGTGTAGCTGAAAAAGATTCTGAAGTAGTATTTATCCCTATTGAAAAGCTCGAAGAATGGATGGTAAAATATAAATCATGGCGAGACTTTGTCATTGATAGTTATAATATCAGATTATCAGAGATGATGGAAGCTATTGATACCTTGGCGTTCATGAAAATGGACCAACGGTTATATAAACACTTGACGGACAAGGTTAAGATTATGAGAAGCTCAACATTAAATACAACTCATCAAGAAATCGCTCAAGATTTAAATACTTCAAGAGTTGTTATTTCTAGATTGTTAAAGCAACTAGAAAATGAAAAAAAAATACAACTTTACAGAAATAAAATTGAAGTGCTGGAATTTTAGCCATGTAACAATTGTTACCGGTTTAAAATTATACTTATTTAAATTGTACTAATTTTAAGTAAAATAATATGGATTTTATATTACAACCATGGCCTTGGTACGTGGCTGGACCTTTGATAACCTTAGTAATGTTTTTACTTTTCTATTTTGGTAAAAAGTTTGGGGTTTCATCTAATTTAGAAACTATTTGCGCTATTGGAGGAGCAGGAAAATTGGTTGACTTCTTTAAATTTGATTGGAGAAAAAATGGCTGGAATTTGATGTTTATTCTTGGCGCAGTTATCGGTGGTTTTATTACCGGTCAATGGTTAACTCCTGACGAAACGGTAGCCATAAATCCGCAAACTATTCAAGATTTATCGGATTTAGGATTTCAAAATGCAGGAGCGCAGTACTTACCTGATGAGATATTCAGTATTGATAATATGTTTACAGTAAAAGGGTTTTTGATTTTGATTATTGCGGGGATGTTAATCGGTTTTGGATCTCGTTATGCCGGAGGTTGTACTTCCGGACACGGCATTGTAGGTTTAAGTAACTTAGAAATTCCTTCTTTAATTGCAGTTATTGGGTTTTTTATTGGTGGTTTAATTATGACTTGGCTGCTATTACCGTTAATTTTTTAAATCGATCAAAATGAAAAACATAAAATTTTTATTAGCAGGAGTCCTTTTTGGAATAATATTAAGTAAAGCTGAGGTTATTTCGTGGTACAGAATTTACGAAATGTTTAAATTTCAATCATTCCATATGTATGGAGTTATTGGTTCTGCAGTTGCCGTTGGAATTGTCGCGATTTATTTATTTAAAAAAGGAATTATTAAAACTTACTTTGGTAAACAAATAGAAATTGAGCCTAAAAAGAAGGGTTTGGCCAAAAATTTATTAGGCGGAACTATTTTTGGTTTAGGATGGGCATTGGCAGGCGCTTGCCCGGGACCAATGTTTATATTATTAGGCAGAGGAGTTGCGGCGATAGTAGTTGTTATTATTGGAGGACTTTTAGGAGCACTGTTATATCATGCATTAAAGAGCAAACTACCTCATTAATCAAAGAATATTGTAATTTATAATATCGTTATATATGATATAGCGATATTTTTTTGTTTTGTACCTTTGCAAACTATTTATATAGATTTTTAATGGACATGTTAACAGATAAATTTGGCAGACAAATTACATACTTGCGATTAGCAGTCACAGATCGTTGTAACTTGCGTTGTCAATATTGTATGCCGGCCCACGGTATTGATATAGTTGATAGAAAGGAACTTCTTACTTTTAAGGAAATGTACCGAATTACCCGAGTGTTAAGTGAGCTAGGTGTCAATAAGGTCCGGTTGACTGGAGGTGAACCTTTTGTGCGTAAAGATTTTGTTAACTTCTTAGAAATGCTTTCGTTTAATGACAAATTAGACGAAATTAACATCACGACTAATGGAGCGTTAATTTCGAAATATATTTCGAAACTCGAAGAGCTAAAAATAGGCACTATAAATTTAAGTATTGATAGCTTGTCTAAAGAGAATTTTGCCAAAATTACTCGTAGAAATGTCTTTGACGAAGTTTATAAAACATTGGAAGCATTAGAAAAAAGCACATTAAAGCTTAAACTTAATGTAGTAGTTCAAGCAGGTGTAAATACGCATGAAATAATAGATTTTATTGAGCTAACCAAACACAAAAACATAGCTGTAAGGTTTATTGAAGAAATGCCGTTTAATGGAGTGGGACAAAGAAATACTCAAGAAGTTTGGAATTACACTAAGATCTTAGATCTTATCAATGCTCATTATAAAGAAACAATCCCACTTGAATCAGAGAAATCATCTACTTCTCATAATTTTAAAATTAATAATTATCAAGGAACCTTCGGTATAATCCCAGCTTTTACACGTACTATTTGTAATGATTGTAATAGAATTAGAATCACGGCAACTGGGATGTATAAAAATTGTCTGTTTGATGAAGGTGTTTTTAACATTAGAGATTTTATAAGAAACGGCGCTACTAATGAAGATCTTAAACAGTTATTCTTGTCAATTGTAAATGAAAAGCCGAAAAACGGATTTGTTGCTGAGGCAAGTCGAAAGAATAATAAAAAAGTCTCTGAAAGTATGTCTACAATCGGAGGGTAAATCCTATGATAACATCTCAAAAAGCATTGCAAATAATTCTGGACAATACCGAAGATTTTGGTATTGAAGAAATTCCATTTTTAGATTCCTTAGGAAGAATATTAAAGGAAGATATTATTGCAGATAGAGAATTCCCTCCATTCAATAGAGTAAGCATGGATGGAATTGCAGTTTCTCATGATACTTTTTCTAATGGAGCTCGAGATTTTCTTATTGAAAATATACAGCCTGCAGGGAGTGCACAAGTTGAATTACTAGATTCAAAAAATTGTATTGAAGTAATGACAGGAGCTGTATTACCAAAAAATGTAGATGTTGTTATCCCTTATGAACAAGTCACCATTGAAAATGGTATGGCAACTGTTCAGGTTGATGAAATTAAACCCTTGCAAAATGTACATTTGAAAGGAAAAGATCGTATTCAAAATGACACTTTACTAAAAAGTAATACTATTATTTCTTCTGCCGAAATAGGTGTTTTTGCAACCGTGGGTAAATCAATGGTGAAAGTAGCAAAGCAACCTAGAGTATTAATTATTTCAACGGGTGACGAGTTAGTTGGAGTGTCAGAAAAACCTTTATTATATCAAATACGGAGAAGTAATGTTTTCACATTAGTCTCGTTGTTAGAGCGATTACATATAAAAGCTGTAACTGAGCACATTTCAGATAATAAACAAGTATTGAAACAAAAAATTGAGCAACACTTAGAGAATTATGACGTGTTGCTTTTTAGCGGAGCAGTTAGTAAAGGTAAGTTTGATTTTCTTCCTGAAGTGTTTGACGAATTAGGAATTGAAAAACTATTTCATAAAGTTAAACAACGTCCTGGTAAACCTTTTTGGTTTGGGGTCTCAGACCCTTTAAGTATGAACGAAAGGACCGCTTATAAAAAAACTAAAACAATTATTTTTGCATTTCCCGGAAATCCTGTTTCAACTTTTGTTGGATGTCTAAAATATTTTTATCCTTGGTATAAAAAATCAATGGGAATTGATTATGAAAATCAACATAAAGCAATACTGGCAGAAGATTTTATTTTTAAACCAGAACTA
>CAZJCZ010000004.1:0-13509 GCA_964544575.1 uncultured Flavobacteriaceae bacterium
ATTTATCCTAATGGAGATTTAGATTTTAATACTCAAACAAGGTCTAGATTTACTACCCAATACGTCTACACTAACGGCAGGCGCTATACAAAACGGGTACCTTTTAGCAAGGTGCGTATTTCAAGAGATCATTATGGTCGTGTAAAAAGAGTTGGATCTGTTTTTATTAATTATAACAGATTCGGAAAAGTATCTAGAGTTGGATCTATTTTTATAGATTATCATCATAGAAAATTGGCACGAGTTGGTGGATTACACATCAAATATAATCGTTACGGTGGTATAAGATATATTGGCCATGTAAAATCTAGATATTCACATAGAACCTACAATCATCTATATAACGGAATGATATTTGACTATTACGATACTTATTTTTATAATGATGATTTCTATAATAACTTTGATGATTATGATGAAGATGATGATTATTACTATTACAAATCAAAAAAAGGAAAAGGTTCTAAACAAGGTAAAATCATAAAACGTAAAAAAGTTCAAAAAGATACTTCAGACATAAGAAAAAAAAGGAGTTAACAATGAAGAAATCCTGTCTCCCTTGAGGCAGGATTTTTTATTTTCTTATATATTTTCTCAATAAAACATTTACCTCTTCTGAAATATTTAACTTAAAAATTCCTATCACGTAAATAATAGTAATTATTATTGTTTTTATGAAGATATTAAGAACAGGTTGAAATGGAAGTTCTACAAAATAAAAGGCAAAAAATAATACTAAAGTTAGTATTAAAACCATTATTGTTTTTCTGGTAAACGGTTGCATTTGCAGCTTTTGTTTTACATATAGAATTTTAAATGTGCTGAATATCAGTACCACAATTAAAGTGGCCAACGCAGCTCCGTTGATTCCGATTAATTCAATCAACCATTTATTCAAAACAATAACACTTAATGCCATTGCAATTGACAAATAGAAAAACACTTTATAAAATTTAGAGTTCGTTAATATTGCTCCATTACTACCTAAGGCCAATTTATACAATTCGGAAATAGAGATCATCAGAACGATCAAAACCCCAACTGAATATTGCGGTTTATCGATCAAAGCATATAGATCTTTTACATTAACATTTATCAATAAAAACAACAATCCACCCGCAATCAATAATGTTATTGAGCTTTTTTTGTACAAATTACCAACCTCTTTCAAATTGTTATTATTCAATTCTTTTGCTGTAAGTGGATTGATTATTTGTTGCATTGCCCTTGAAGGAATTCCAATAACAGATGCAATATAAATACCTACTGAATAGTAGGCTACTTCAGCTATTTGCTTTAATTGAGGGATCATGAATTTGTCTATCTCTAACAGAATGGTTCCAGCTGAACCCGCCAAAATAATATAAAATGAATAGGAAAGAATTTCTTTGATATTATCAGGTAATTTAAAAATGAGTTGAGGCCTGTATAATTTAAAGGCGTAGATCATCATGATATGCATTCTTACCCCATAAACAATGACAATTGCAAAGATAAACTGTTCTGAAGTTATCCATTTTAAGAAAACAGCAATTAATAAAAATGTAGTACATATTCTACCAAAAATTTCTTTGATAAAATTACCAACTACTGATTTTAACTGCACCTTGCTAAACGCGTAAAAAACTTCAAAAAACCCCATAAAAATGGCAATGGTAAAAATATATTTTGTATACGGTTTAATAATAGCATTTTCTTGTGATATCCAGTCTGATATACTCTCGTAAGCTATAGAACCTATTAATGCCAACGGAATTATAATTACTAAAGGCAACAAAAGGGAGCTCGTTAAAAATTTGTCTCGGTCAAGTTTAGTTTTATATGAAGTGAAAAATTTAATAATAGTATGCTGCATACCCAATACCATGAGGGGCATCAATAAATTTGCAGTAGACAATAGAAAAGTGATAAGCCCATAATAATCTTCATGTAAAAAATGAGTGTACAAAAACAAAACATTGAGTCCGCCAATAGCAAAACCTAAAAAAAGAATAAGTGTATTTTTAAATGATTGGTTTAAAACAATACCCATATTAATCTGTTTGTTGATGTATTAACTTTTTTGTCAAATAATTAAACCGAATATATAACATTATTGCCGAAGATGTTAATCCTGCCAGAAGGCCTATCCAAATTCCAACACTACCCAATACATGTTCCCTTCCTAAAAAATAACATATCGGAAAACCAATGATCCAATAAGCAATAAAGGTAATAAAAGTAGGTATTTTTACGTCTTGTAATCCTCTTAAAGCACCTAAGACTACCACTTGAATTCCATCAGAAATTTGAAATACTGCTGCTACCAACAATAATTTACCTGCAAGAGCAATTACTTCAAAATTATCTGCCTGATTAATTATGTCTTGTTCATCTAAGTATAATCTTGGTAGGTCATTATGAAAGATCATAAAAAGTAAGGCAAATACAATTTCGATAAGAACAGTCAATAAAAAAAAAGAGTAGGCTATTCTACGCAATTCTGAAAAATTCTTTAACCCTTTTTGATTGCCAACCCTGATCATGGCTGCCACACTTAATCCGATTGCCACCATAAAGGTCATTGATGATAAATTCAATGCAATTTGATTAGCAGCTTGAGGGTTTTTTCCTAACGAGCCTGATAACCATATGGCTGCTGTGAATATGCCCATCTCAAAAAGCATTTGCAAGGCAGATGGAAATCCAAGATCTATAATTTTTTTAAGTATTGCTTTTTTTAAATTAGTAAACTTAAAACGATCAATATATGGCTTGAATTTTTTCTTTGATCTTAGTAAAAAGGCAATAAAGATCAACATAATTATTCGCGATACCAGCGTGCCAATAGCCGCACCTATAATACCTAATTCAGGAAAACCAAACTTCCCAAAAATCAATAAATAATTTAATACTATATTAATCACATTTGCTAATATCGTGGCCCACATGGCATATTTGGTCTGTGATAATCCATCAGCAAACTGTTTAAAGGCTTGAAACATAATTAACGGAATCAATGAAAAAGCAACCAAATTTAAATACGGCATTGCATATTTCACAACTTCTTCAGGTTGATCCATATGATACATTATCGGTTTTATAGCCAGTATCAGTAAAAATAAAGTAACACCTAGTATGGTGCACAAAAAAAGACCGTGGTTAAACGCTTGTTTACCTTTTTCGATGTTGCTTTCGCCATCCGCTTCCGCAACCAAAGGTGTTATAGCAGTTGAAAAACCAATGCCTAAAGCCATCGCTATAAAAACAAAACTATTACCTAATGATACGGCAGCCAACTCAGCAGTACCTAGCTGCCCTACCATAATATTATCAACAAATCCTACCAGGGTATGTCCTATCATACCTAACATTACGGGATAGGCTAGTTTAAGGTTAAATCGAAACTCGGAACTGTAGGTTTTAAAAGTCAAATATTTTGTGTAAATTATAATGCCGATAAAGGTAATGGATTTGCATTTCAAAACAATATGATATTTCTTACTGATTGATATTTATCATACTTTTTATAATAAATATCTAGTAATTTTGAGGATTATAGAATTAAAGTGAAATAAGTTCATAAAAATTATTAAAATGGCAAAAGTTAAAGGAGCTATCGTTGTTGATACAGAACAGTGCAAAGGCTGTGATTTATGCATACCTGTTTGTGGTGAAGATGTCATAAGCATGTCTAAAGAAGTCAATCGTAAAGGCTACCATTATGCCTATATGAGTAATCCTGAAGCTTGTACTGGTTGCACCAACTGTGCAATCGTTTGCCCTGATAGGGCAATAACAGTGTATAGAGTAAAAGTTTCTGTATAACCTTTTAAACATTAAAATAATGCCTGAATTAAAATTAATGAAAGGAAACGAAGCATTGGCTGAAGCTGCTATTAGAGCTGGCGTTGACGCATATTTTGGTTATCCTATCACTCCACAATCAGAAGTAATTGAACATTTAATGAATGAACGTCCTGAAGAAAGAACAGGAATGGTTGTATTACAAGCTGAAAGTGAAATAGCTGCTATAAACATGGTTTATGGAGCTGCAAGTACCGGTAAAAAAGTTTTGACATCATCTTCAAGCCCTGGTATATCATTAAAACTCGAAGGTATTTCTTATTTAGCTGGTGCTGAATTACCTGCGGTAATTGTTAACGTCGTTCGTGGTGGTCCTGGTTTAGGTACTATACAACCTTCACAAGCAGATTATTTTCAATCCGTAAAAGGTGGTGGCCATGGTGATTATAAATTATACGTACTTGCCCCGGCATCCGTTCAGGAAATGTCTGATTTTGTAGAAGATGCTTTTGATATTGCTTTTAAATATAGAGCTCCTGTATTGATCTTGTCTGATGGATTGATCGGTCAAATGATGGAAAAAGTAAACCTGAAAGATCAACAAGAAAGAATGACAGATGAAGAAGTCATCAACAAATATGGAGATTGGGCAGTAACAGGGAAAACTAACCGAGAAAGAAATATTATTACCTCTCTCGATCTACAATCAGAAAAAATGGAAGCTCGTGTTCATAGGCTTATGAAAAAATATGAACAAATGGAAAAAGAAGACCTTCGTTATGAAAAAATAATGTGTGATGATGCTGAATATTTATTTGTTGCGTACGGTTCTAGTGCCAGGATTGCACAAAAAGCAGTTGAACTAGGCCGTGAAAAAGGAATTAAAGTAGGCTTGTTAAGACCTATCACTTTATTTCCTTATCCTAAGAAACAATTATTTGACCTAGCAGATCAGGTTAAAGGTATGTTGAGTGTTGAGTTAAACGCAGGCCAGATGGTAGAAGATGTACGACTCTCTGTTGAGCACAAAGTACCTGTAGAACATTTTGGCAGAACAGGGGGTATTATACATACACCTGAAGAAGTATTAGAAGCATTAGAAGAAAAAATTATAAAAAATGGACATATTAGACATCATAAAACCAGAGAATCAAGTATTCTGTAAAACAAAACTAATGACCGATACGCCATTGTCGTATTGCCCGGGGTGTGGTCATGGTACTGCACATAATCTAACAATGGAAGTCGTTGATGAAATGGGCATAGTTGAAGATACTATTGGTGTTGCACCTGTTGGTTGTTCAGTACTCGCATATGATTTTATGAATATTGACATGACACAAGCCGCACATGGACGTGCGCCAGCAGTGGCTACTGCCATAACAAGATTATGGCCAAATAAATATGTGTTTACTTACCAAGGAGATGGAGACTTGGCAGCCATTGGTACAGCCGAAACAATACACGCATGTAACCGCGGTGAAAACATCGTTGTTATATTTGTTAACAACGGAATTTATGGTATGACAGGTGGTCAAATGGCACCAACAACCTTGCCGGGTATGCGAACCTCAACATCACCATTTGGAAGAGATATCGAATCTATGGGATCTCCCATAAAAATGACAGAATTAGTTGCGAATCTACCCGGAGTTTATTATGCAACCAGACATTCGGTACATACCCATAAACATGTCCGTAAAGCAAAAAAAGCCATTCGGAAAGCATTTGAAAATACCCGATTAAAAAAAGGAGTATCCTTTGTAGAAATTGTTTCCAATTGTAATTCGGGATGGAAAATGACTCCTATAGAATCTAATAAATGGATGGAGGAAAACATGTTTCCTTATTACCCTCTTGGGGATATTAAAGTTGATGGTAAATTAAAATAAATTAGAATGACAGAAGAAATTATTATAGCAGGTTTTGGTGGTCAAGGTGTACTCTCAATGGGAAAAATATTGGCCTATTCAGGTATTATGCAGGATGAAGAAGTTAGTTGGATGCCCTCATATGGTCCAGAAATGCGTGGTGGTACTGCCAACGTAACCGTTATATTAAGTGATGAGAGAATTAGCTCTCCATACTTAAAAATGTTTGATACGGCTATTATTTTAAACCAGCAATCAATGGATAAGTTTGAAGAATCTGTTAAACCGGGTGGTGTGCTGCTCTACGACCCTAATGGCATATCTCATCACCCTACCAGAACAGATATTAATATTTACCGAATTGAAGGTGCTAAACAAGCTGCCGAAATGGGCAATAAAAAAATATTTAATATGGTAGTATTGGGTGCCTTCTTAAAAATTAAACCTGTGGTAAAACTTGAAAATGTCATTGAAGGGTTAAAAAAATCATTATCTGAACGTTACCATCATTTAATACCTCTAAATAAAAAAGCCATCACTAAAGGAATGAATACAGTTACTCCATATAAAGTTGAGGAGCAAATCCATCATAATTAGTTTTTAATAGTTAGTTAGTTAGTAGTTGAGTTCGGTTGTCTTGTAATTTTATTGTATTACGAGGTAACCGAATTCTTTTAGAAGAAAAATCCAGACACATGAGAGATCTAGAAATATTAATGAACCCAAATAAACTGGTTAAATATCTTAAAAAACCAGCATATGAATTCACTAAATATGACATCATCAAATTTATAGATGATCATTCAATTGAGATGTTAAATTTTCGATATGTTGGAGAAGATGGTAAGTTAAAAACATTAAATTTTGTAATAACCAGTAAAGATTATTTAGAGGCAATCCTTTCAACTGGAGAACGCGTAGACGGGTCCAGCTTATTTACATACATTCATGCTGATCATAGTGATTTATACGTCATTCCCAGGTTTAGAACTGCATTTGTAAATCCATTTACGGAACAAGCTACACTAGATATTCTTTGTTCGTTTTACACTAAAGACGGAAACCCTTTGGAAAGTGCGCCCGAATATATCTTAAAAAAGGCAGCTAATATATTTAAGGAAGATACGGGCTATACTTTTAAGGCTATGGGTGAGCTAGAGTATTATATTATTAGTGATAAAAATGATCTATACCCTACCATGGACCAAAAAGGATATCATGCTTCCGCTCCATTCACCAATTGGGAAAATCTTAGAATTGAAGCCTTACAAATAATTGCTCAATGTGGAGGTAAAATCAAATATGGACATTCTGAAGTTGGAAATTTTACAACCGAAAGCCAAATGTTTGAGCAACATGAAATTGAATTCATACCCGTTAACGCAGAAGAGGCGGTTGAGCAACTTATCATTGCTAAATGGATCTTAAGAATGCTCGGTCAAAGATATGGAATCACCATAAGTTTTGCACCGAAAATAACTGTTGGAAAAGCAGGTAGTGGCTTACACATTCATATGACCCTTGAAAAAGAAGATATGAACTATATTGCTGATGAAATAGGATTAACTGATGTTGGGAGGAAATTTATTTCAGGTATACTTGGAAGAGCCCAATCTCTAACCGCTTTTGGTAATACGGTTCCTACCTCTTATTTACGACTTGTTCCAAACCAGGAGGCTCCCACATTGGTTTGTTGGGGAGACAGTAATAGATCGGTTCTGGTAAGAGTACCTCTCGGTTGGATTGCCAAAACGAATATGATCAAAGATTCAAATCCACAAGAAAGAGGTGAAGTACCTTATATATCGGGTAAACAAACAATAGAATTTAGAGCACCTGATGGCTCCTCTGATTTATATCATTTGATGGCTGCCCTGATCCTTGCTGCAAAAGAAGGAATTCTTTCCAATACTTCTTTAGATGAGGCAAGTAAATTATATGTTAATGTCAATGTTTTTGAACCAGAAAATAAGGACTTGTTTAATTCATTAAAAAGTTTACCTAAATCTTGTTATGAATCAGCAAAGTATTTAGAAACGGATAGCGCTTTTTATCAAAAAGATAATATTTTTCCAAAAGGAACTATTGATGGTTTTATTGACAAATTAAAAAAATTTGACGACAAAGACTTGAGTGAGCGTTTATATAATAAAAAGGAAGAAATAAAAATAGTGGTTGATAAATATATTCATTGCATGTAATTCTAGCAAATGTAAAAAAGTACTTTTGACATATAAAAGTTGTTGGAGTGAACAAGAACCTAGAAATAAGACCAGCTTACATTAAGGATTTAAACTCTATTGTTGACATATATAATCAAGCCATTAGATCCAAGGCTGCTACAGGTGATATGGATGAGTTTAAGATTGAAGACAGACTAGCGTGGTTCAAAAAGTTTGATCCTAATACTTTCCCCATTTATGTTGCTGAACTAAATAAGAAGATTATAGGTTATGCTACTCTTTCACCTTATAGACCAGGACGAAAAGCAATGAATAAAATAGCTGAGATTAGTTTTTATATAGATTACTCTTACCACAATTTAGGAATAGGTTATTCTCTGATAAGCCATATTATTTCAGATTGTGAAAGAATAGGAAAAGAAGCATTACTGGCTATCTTATTAGATGTTAATAAGCCAAGTATTAAATTACTTAAGAAATTCAATTTTGAAGAATGGGGCCATTTACCACAAATTATAAATTTTGATGATATCAAATGTGGTCATCTTATCTACGGCCTGATATTAAAGAACATCCCAAAATAACATGAGCTCTAATTAGCTCGGGACTTAGCGAGTAATTAAAGTGGTTCGTGTTAAACAAACCATACTAATTATTTAATGGGTAAAGAAAAATAAAAGATTTGGTTTCGAGTGAATTTGACAGTTTCGTACTTTTAATATCGCATAACTTAACCTGTCGTTAACAATAATAAAATTATGCATTTATATTCTATTGAACTTACAACATCTTATTATTAAAAAAGGCAATCATTATGATTGCCTTTTTTAATTCATAAACTAAATTTAATCTCTACCGAATCTGTGTCGTTCGGGAGGATTATTAAATAATACCCCACCTACGGCCTCAAATTCCTTTTCTAAAGCAGGAACTTTATTATTAAACAAATCTGTTAAGCTAGGTTCATTACCATTATATGCCTGTTTAGCAATTTCAAACTGCTCCTTCTGTGCTCCAGTAATATCAACCTGTGCCGACGACGTAGTATATATAGCAAATCTTAAACGACTTGCTACAGTATTTTTTGCCCCAAAACCACCAATGATAGATTTTGCAACAGTATCAATTTCCTTTTGCAAATTATTTATTTTAGCTACCAAAATATCTGCCTCAACTGGTGTCTTTGCAAGTATTGTTGTCATACTTTTTAAACGAGTGTTCATTGCTTCAATTTTACCCCGAGCGGCTATTACTTTCACGTTTAAATCATTAACACCTTTTATAAAATCAAAATTAGCCTTATAATTTGGCGTTCCAAGAGCGTTAGGTAAAGATTTAACAGTGAAAGACTGCGGTTCTATTAGTCTTGTAAAAACACCATTAATATTTTTATCTATAGCTACTTTATAAGTTCCCGGAGGTGCTTTTGTACCTCGATCTGACAAATAACTTAAATTCCAACTTGTATTACTATACCCTTTACTAAGTGGTTTACTTAGTTTTCTCATAATTTTACCTTCAGCATCATAAACGGTAAAAACCAATGTTGGTTTAGGCTCTTTTTTTTCTGCCAGTAATTCTTCTTTGCTAGGATAAACAAATTTACTACCGTCTTTTTCTGCCGCCTTCATTGCTTTTTCACGCTTTTTCTTTAAAGATTCAAATCCGTCTTTGATATAATATTCAAATGTAGCTGAAGGTTTAGGATTTGGTGTTCTAAAATGTACATCTCCCTGATAATTCAAGTTACTTGAAGGGAAATACAATAAAGCGTCCTTAATTTCAAAAAGATGAGCCTCTTTTTTGTTTATTTTATCACTTAGTTTTCTTAAAGAAGCATAGTTATCCAACACATAAAAACCTCGTCCAAAAGTTCCCACTACCAGGTCATTCTCTCGTTTTTGTATTGTTATTTCTTTTACCTGAATGGTTGGAATTCCTTTTTTTATTTGAACCCATTTTTTGCCTCCGTCAATACTTGTCCATACCCCCCATTCTGTTCCTATAAACAACAAATTAGGATCAATATGGTCTTCTTGAATAGAGTAAACAGTACCTGAAGGAAGGTTAGATGCGATTGACGTCCAAGTTTTCCCTTTATCTGTACTCTTAATTAAGTAAGGTTTAAAATCACTGCTATTTTTACGACCATCAAAACAAGCATAAACTGTACTCTCTTCATGTTGAGAAGGAAGAATATAATTTACAAAAGTCATATTGGGCACTCCAGGAAAACTCTCATATCTATTCCAATTTTGACCATCATTTTCAGTTATCCAGATTAATCCATCATCGGTTCCCGCATACAACATTCCTTGTTTTAAAGGAGACTCAGCCAAAGCAAATATATTTCCAAACTTAGATGTAGACATGTTTTTAGCTACAGCTTCCGGTGACCACATTTTACCCATCATAGGTAAAGTATTTTGATCTATACCTCTGGTTAAATCTTTACTGACTTTTTTCCATGTTCCACCCATATCAGTACTTTTCAATACATAATTTCCCCCTATATACAAGGTTTTCGGATTAAAAGCACTTAATAAATACGGTGTATTCCAGTTCCAATTATATTCTTCGTCAATTGTTGGTTGTGGTTTAATGGAAATACTATTTCCAGTTGTGCGATCATATCTTCTTATACCACAATATTGAGATTCACAGTAATGAATATCAGGATTACTTGGGTCAGGAATTGATAAATAACCGTCACCACCTATTGTGTAGGTCCAATCAGAATTTACTAACGACCTCCGATGTGTTTGAGATGGTCCAAACCAAGAACCATTATCTTGAGCGCCACCATAAACATTATAAAAAGGGAAATCATTATCTGTTCTTACATGATAGTATTGTGTAATAGGTAAGTTGTTTTTAAACTGCCATGTCTTTGCACCATCATATGTTTCATAAATACCTCCATCGCAACCCGCGATAAAATGATTGGTATCATCCGGGTCAATCCAAATTGCATGATTATCAACATGTTTATTTTTACCTTCAATATTTTCCCAGGTTACACCACCATCTTTTGAAAGTGCATTACGGGTATCCATCAGTATAACTACATCGGGGTTTTTAGGATCGGCGTATACTTCATTATAATACTGTGGACTTGTACTACCTTTATCACTTCTTTTTTCCCAACTTTCACCCATATCACTTGACCGATAAAATCCACTTTTATTTCCAGGTAATTCAATAACCGCATAAATAATATTTGGATTTGCAGGAGATAAGGCCAATCCAATACGTCCTACATCACCTTTTGGAAGTCCTTTTGTTTGTTTTGTCCATGTTGCTCCTGCATCTACAGATTTATATATTGCAGATTCTGGTCCGCCATCTATTTTTGAATACACTCTTCGTTCTCGCTGATGCGATGAAGCGTATAAAATATCAGGATTTCTAGGATCCATTTCCATATCAGATACTCCGGTATACTCCCCTATTTCAAGAATACGTTTCCATGTTTTACCACCATCAGTAGTTTTATAAAGACCACGTTCTCCTCCCGGACCCCAAGCTTGTCCTTGTGAAGCGACATAAACTACATTGCTATTTCTAGGGTCAATCATAATCTTACCTATCTGAGAACTTGTTTTTAATCCCATATTAGTAAAAGATTTTCCTCCATCGGTTGTTTTATAAACGCCATCACCGTATGCCAGGTTGCGCTGTGAGTTATTCTCTCCTGTTCCCACCCAAACTACATTAGAGTTGTTAGGGTCCATAGTAATACAACCAATTGAAAACACAGACTGATCATCAAAAATTGGTTTAAAGGTAGTACCATGATTTATAGTTTTCCAAAGCCCTCCTGACGCCACGCCAACATAATATTCTGATGTGTTTTCAGGGTTTACGGCTAAATCAGAAATGCGGCCTGAGTAAGCAGCTGGTCCAATGCTTCTGAAGCTAAACATTTTTAACATTTTATCCGAAAGCTCAAATTGTTTAGTCGTTTTTGTTGATTTTTTCCTTTTGCTTTGAGCATTTGATTCTTGAGAAATTACCATTAAGAATATGGTAAAAATGGATGCAATTATCCATCCATTATTTTTGAGTTGAAACATGAAGTATTATTTAAATTAGTGAATTCTTAAATCTAATATAAAAGTAAACATTTTTTTAGCATTTAGGATGCGTAATTTGGATAGAATGCTTCTAATTTATTGAATATTGCTTGCTCAATACGATAGGTGATATAACATTGTAATAATTAAAGTTGCAAAAAACAATCGGATGAAAAGATATAACACTAACTTTGTGTTCAATATAAATTTAAATCAATAAACATGAGTAACGGAACAGTAAAATTTTTCAATAGTGCCAAAGGTTTTGGATTCATCACACCAGATGATGGTAGCAAAGATGTTTTTGTACATAAAAACGATTTAACCGACCATATAAATGAAGGAGATAAAGTAAGTTATGATGTAGAGGAAGGTCAAAAAGGATTGAACGCAGTACATGTTAAATTAATATAATCTTTATTTTTTTAACTTCTTTTTAAAATTAAGCCTGTCATAGTTGATAGGCTTTTTTAATGACACCCTTGAATTAAGCCTAAAAGAATACTTAATGAGATAAAACCTATTTATAATCTCCCCTAATATCATTAGCATTTTGGAGGTGGGTTATTGCTTTTGTGGCTTTAAGTCCTTTTGCTTAAAAAGCTTTTAAGATTCTTGATTTATTTTCCTTTAAAGACTGGCTTCTAAATACTAAATAATATTTCTTATAGTTATATTAGAAAGACTTTAGTCAATGAAAGCCTCAATATTTAAATACATATACATCCTTGGGATATTCTTTATCCTATTTTCTTGTACTGATGATGATACTTCCATATTAATTAACGATGAGGGTTCCATTCAAGTTGAAGATCTAACTATTACCGGAGAAATTTTAGCATTAGTGAATCAGCATCGACAAGAGATAGGATTAGAAGCTTTGAAGAGAAGTACTATTGCTGATGAGTTGGCCATTGAACATACCAATTTTATGATTGCTCAAAGTGAAATAAGTCACGATAATTTTAATTTAAGATTTCAAGAATTGCAACAAAAAGTTAATGCGCACGGTGCTGGAGAAAATGTTGCATCAGGCTATCAGGATGCCAGTAGTGTAATGAATGGATGGCTCAATAGTTCAGGACATAAGGCAAATATTGAAGGTAACTATACTCATATTGGCATAGCAGCTATCAAAGACACTAAAGGAAGATATTACTTCACTCAGTTATTTTATCGTTAACAGTTTTATAAAAAATAAAAAATCACACTATATTTACCTTGGACTATTCAACAAATAGAAAATAATTATTTATTCTAGTGTACTCCAAATTTCTCAAACTATAATATATTTCAAAAAATGAAAAAAATACTACCTCTGATTTTATTCGTAGTGATTGCTAACGGATTTTCTCAAACTAAAAATTTTATTGACCAGCCATATATTGAAACCATGTCCAAAGTAGACACCTTGGTAACACCTGATATGATTTTCATGAACATCATCATTACCGAACAAGATACGAAAGGAAAAATTTCAGTAGAAGAGTTAGAATCGAAGATGGAAACTGTTTTGAAAAGTTTGGATATCGATACCAAAAAAGATCTAACCTTAAATGACTTAGCCAGTAATTTTAAAAAGTATTTTCTAAG
>CAZJCZ010000004.1:13609-31273 GCA_964544575.1 uncultured Flavobacteriaceae bacterium
AAAAAGATCTAACCTTAAATGACTTAGCCAGTAATTTTAAAAAGTATTTTCTAAGAAGGCAAGATGTTTTAAAAAGTAAATCTTATACACTAATACTTGAAGATGCTATTACAGCTGGTAAAGTTATTATTGCCCTTGAAAATCTAAAAATTTCTAATGTTACTATTGAGAAGACAGAATATTCAGCGATTGAAGAACTCAAGCTAACCTTGAAATCAAAAGCAGTTTTAAAGGCAAAAACTCAGGCTCAATTCATGGCAGAACCTTTGGGTCAAAAAGTGGGTAGTCCTATTTTTATTTCTGATCTGTCTGGCAATTCTATTTATCGGTCATATGAAGGGAGACCAGCTCAAATCAGTATGAAATTTGATGCTGCTGCTCAAGAATATAAGCCGGCAGACATTTCTTTTGAAAAGATTAAAGTAGAAAGTATTATCAGTATAAAATTTAAAATAGAGTAAAACTTCCTGCTTACCTATCAAACGTTAAAAAACCCACTAGATACTGAATCAAGTTCAGCATAAAGTGGGTTTCACATATTTAAAAAAGGGATATGTTATTCTTCTTTTACTTCTTCAAAATCTACATCCTGAACATCATCACCTGATTTTTCATCTTTAATCTCAGGTTCATCTTGCATTTTTTGAGTTGCCTCTTGTTCTGCTTTGTACATTTCTTCAGAAGCCGATTTCCAAGCCTCATTTATCTTTTCCATAGCTGCATCAATTTGCCCTAAGTCTTTAGATTCATGAGCTTTTTTCAATTCTTCTAATGCAGCTTCAATTGGTCCTTTTTTATCATCGGTCAATTTCTCGCCAAACTCTTTTAATTGTTTTTCAGTTTGAAAGATCATTGCATCAGCACCATTGATCTTTTCTGCAGTTTCTTTTGCTGATTTATCTGCATCAGCGTTAGCTTCAGCATCGGCTTTCATTTTTTTGATTTCATCATCTGTTAATCCAGAAGATGCTTCAATACGAATGTTATGCTCTTTGCCAGTACCTTTATCTTTAGCAGTTACATGAATAATTCCGTTAGCATCAATATCAAAAGTTACTTCAATTTGAGGAACTCCTCTCTGCGCAGGTGGTATGCCGTCTAAATGGAAACGACCAATTGTTTTATTGTCAGCTGCCATAGCACGTTCACCTTGCAATACATGAATCTCTACTGATGGTTGATTATCAGCCGCCGTTGAGAAAATTTGCGATTTTTTAGTTGGGATGGTTGTATTAGATTCAATCAACTTAGTCAACACATTACCCATAGTTTCTATACCTAATGAAAGAGGAGTGACGTCTAATAATAAAACATCCTTTACTTCACCAGTTAAAACACCACCTTGAATTGCGGCACCTATAGCAACTACCTCATCTGGATTCACACCCTTGTGTGGTTCTTTACCAAAGAATTTTTTTACTTCTGCTTGAATTCTTGGCATACGCGTAGACCCACCTACTAAAATTACTTCATCAATATCAGACGTTTTCAGATCAGCATCTTTTAATGCTTTAGACACGGGTGACATAGATCTTTTTATCAAGCTATCAGCTAATTTCTCGAAACTAGCTCTTGTTATAGTTCTTACCAAGTGTTTTGGTCCACTAGCAGTAGCAGTAACATATGGCAAATTTATTTCAGTTTGTGTACTTGATGATAATTCGATCTTTGCTTTTTCTGCAGCTTCTTTTAAACGTTGTAAAGCCATTGGATCTTTACGAAGATCCATATTTTCTTCTTTTTTGAATTCCTCAGCCAACCAATCGATAATTACCTGATCAAAATCATCACCACCTAAGTGTGTATCACCATTAGTAGATAAAACTTCAAATACGCCATCTCCTATTTCTAGTATAGAAATATCAAAAGTACCACCACCAAGGTCATAAACAGCAATTTTTTTATCAGCTCCAGATTTATCTAAACCATAAGCTAATGCAGCCGCTGTAGGTTCATTGATAATTCGGCTAACTTTTAAACCAGCTATTTCACCAGCCTCTTTCGTAGCTTGACGCTGTGCGTCATTAAAATAAGCGGGAACTGTTACAACAGCTTCCTTAACTTCGCTCCCCAAATAATCTTCAGCTGTTTTTTTCATTTTTTGCAACACCATCGCAGAGATTTCTTGTGGAGAATACATCCTGCCATCGATATCAACTCTTGGTGTATCGTTATCACCTTTTACTACTTTATAAGGCACACGTTCTGCTTCTTTTTTACATTCAGAATATTTATTACCCATAAAACGCTTAATTGAATAAACGGTTTTAGTTGGATTAGTTACTGCCTGACGCTTTGCAGGGTCACCAACTTTACGTTCACCTCCTTCAACAAAGGCTACAATAGAAGGAGTTGTTCTTTTTCCTTCAGCATTAGGAATTACAACTGGCTCATTACCTTCCATAACAGAAACACATGAGTTGGTTGTTCCTAAATCTATTCCTATAATTTTACTCATAATATATGTTTTAGATTTATGTTTTTAGTTTTTATTTACGAAAATAAATAGTCAATCACTATGCCAACAGCAATTTTACAGTGTTTTGGCAGAAATTTAAAAACCCGAATGACATTGTGGCAGAAAATATTCCTTTATTTTCAACTAATATTATGATTTTATAAGGTAAAAATGTAATTTTAAGTCTAATTAACAATACATGAAAAAAATTAGATTATATAGGTTGCTATTTATCTTTTTGTTTATTTATCATGTCATTCCTGCTCAAGAAATTGATAGACGGGAATTTAGAGGCGTTTGGATCGCGACAGTTAATAATATTGATTGGCCTAGTAGAAATAATTTAAGCAGTGATCAGCAAAAACAAGAGTTAATTAAAATGCTGGAACTGTTTAAAAATTTAAATTTCAACGCCATAATTTTTCAGATTCGACCGGCGGCCGATGCCTTTTACAATTCTAAATTTGAACCATGGTCATCATGGTTAAATGGAGAGCATGACAAAGCTCCTCTCCCATATTATGATCCACTTGCCTTTGCTATTACTGAAACTCATAAACGTGGAATGGAATTTCATGCTTGGTTAAATCCATATAGAGCTATAGTTGATTATGAAGATTTTAGATCAAACCCTTTGCCATTGGTTGATGAAAATCCTGAATGGTTCGTCAATTATGGTAAAAATAAATATTTTAATCCCGGCATACCAGAAGTACGATTATATACAAATAAAGTAGTAGCCGATATAGTTCAAAATTATGATGTAGATGCCATTCATTTTGATGATTATTTTTACCCTTATAAAATTAAGAACGTAAATTTTCCTGATGAAGATGCCTTTCAAAAATATGGCGCTGAATTTTATCCAAATAAATTAGATGATTGGAGGAGAGAAAATGTTACAATAATTATTGAAGAGCTATTCAAAACTATCAAATCAATTAAACCTTGGGTACAATTTGGTATTAGTCCGTTTGGTGTTTGGAGGAACAAAAGTATAGACCCATTAGGTTCTGATACAGACGCAGGTCAAACAAATTATGATGATTTATATGCTGATATTTTACTCTGGTTAAAAAATGGTTGGTTAGATTATGTTTTACCCCAGGCTTATTGGCATATTGGCTTTGATAGAGCCGATTATAAAAAAATTGTTAGTTGGTGGGCACAAAATAACCATAAAACTAATTTATATATAGGGCAGGCTATGTATCGTTTAGCTCGTGGAGAACCTGAAGCATGGACACTACAACAAAAAACCGAAATTGAAAAACAACTTGATCTTAATAAGTCTTTTCCAACAGTTAACGGGACCGTATATTTTAGTGCTAAAAGTTTTTTTAAGAATCCCTTTGAAATTAATCAAGTATTAAAAAGAAATTATTACACTAATCCTTTACTACCACCATCAACAAATCATGACAAAAAGTTCATTCCTGAGCCAGTGTTTGAGGTTAGGTTTACTAAATTAAAAAAAAGAAAATATCAATTATCATGGAAGTCTATTCCTGAAAACAAAGAAAAAGAAGCTGTTAAATATTTAGTGTTTAAATTTAATAAAAATGAAAAAATAGATATTAAAAGGTCCTCAAATATTATAGCATTAACAGGTGAAAAACAAATTGTCATCAATAAAAAAATTGCAAAGAAAGGAACTACTTTTGCTATTCAAGCAGTGAGTAGAAATAATAATATAAGTAAGGCTGTAATTATTAAAAAATAAAATTTTGAACTCCATCTATAGAAAATCAACATTATGAAAACTGCATCTTTTTTAATTTCCCTATTGATAACAACAATAACCTTTAGCCAAGAAATTTCTGAACAACAATGGCATAAAGGAAATTTACATACTCATTCTTTATGGAGTGATGGTGATGATTTTCCTGAAATGATCATACAATGGTACAAAGATCAAAATTACCAATTTGTTGCCCTTTCTGATCATAACACAATCGCTTCCAAAAATTATTGGTATCGATTGAAAGAAAGAGAAATTAAAAATCAAACTCTTGAGAAATATCAGAAAGCATTTGGTAATTGGGTAGAAATTAAAGATTACCCAGATTCAACTTCAGTAAGGTTAAAAACCTATGAAGAATATCGTTCGAAGCTAGAAATACCAGGTAAATTCTTAGTCATTAAATCAGAGGAAGTTACCTCAGGCTTTGAAGAAAAACCCGTTCATATCAATGTTACTAATATCCAAAATTTAATAGAGCCTGTAAAAGGTAGTTCTGTTTTAGATGTAATGCAAAAAACCCTTGATATGGTTCACGCTCAACGAAAGGAAACTAACACTCCCATGTTTGCACATATAAATCATCCTAATTTTGGCTATGGCATAACAGCTGAAGATATGAAAAAATTGAACGGCGAACGTTTTTTTGAGGTTTATAACGGTCATCCGTGGGTACATAATGAAGGTGATGATATGCATATAAGTGTAGAAGAAATGTGGGATATTATTAATGTGTCATACTATAAACAAAATAAACCATTATTGTATGGAGTTGCAACAGATGATAGTCATAATTATCATGAGCAATCATCTAACTTAAGTAACTCTGGCAGAGGTTGGATTATGGTTGAATCAGATAGTATCAATACTGAATCTTTGATCGATGCCATGGAAACTGGAAATTTTTATGCCTCTTCTGGAATTTATCTAAAAAAAGTAATTCACACCAAGAACGACTTAACTATCGAAGTAGATTCTCAATCTGGCGTTAATTATGAGATTATTTTTTACGGATATAAGAAAAATACAGAATCCGTTGTAGAATTGTCCAGATCTCAAAGCAATAAAGCAATCTATGTATTTGAAAATGACGATATTTTTGTGAGAGCTAAAATTATTTCTGATCAAAAGATCCCTAATCCGTATAAAGAAGGGGAAACCTCAAGTGCATGGACACAACCGATACTTTTGCCATAATTTTACTAAATAATTAAAGCTAATTTTAACTGATTAATAAAAGGCTCATTTAGATGAATTGATGTAGCAATCCTGTTTAGTTTAACTCTTCTTTATTTTGAAGATTATAGCAATTTTAACGTGTAAATACTAACTCGTTGTCGTTAGATAAGTTAGCATCAAAGGCATAACCTTGGCTATTAAATCCTTTTAAGCCTTCTACGGTATCTACATTATTATCAATTATATAACGAACCATATATCCTCTGGCTAATTTAGCAAAAGTCATGATGGTTTTATATTCTCCATTCTTAAAATCCTTAAAAACAGGCGTAATTACGGGTACTTTTAATAATTTAGGTTTAATAGCTTTGAAATATTCGGCACTAGCTAAATTAATAAAAGGTTCATTATCTTCTAACTCACTATTTAAGGCCTCTGTAATAGCGGTATCCCAAAATTGATACAAATTACTATTCCTCCCAATTTTTAATCTCGTGCCCATTTCTAACCGGTAAGGTTGCATAATATCTAATGGTTTTAATAAACCATATTGACCCGAGATAATACGGAGTTTTTCTTGTAATTGATCTAATTTATTAATTGGTATTGTAGCAACATCAATCCCTTGAAATACCGCTCCACTAAAAGCAAATATCGCTTGTCTAGAATTTTCTATGGTAAATGGCAAACTCCAATTTTGATTTCTTTCATAATTCAACTGACCTAAATTTTCAGATATGCTCATTAACTTAGAAAGTTGTCTAGCGCTTTTCTTTTTAAGTACATTGCTTAGTTTTTCTGATTGGTCTAAAAAAGCAGGTTGTGTATACTTGTCTGTCGTTACTTTTGATTCGTAGTCGAGTGATTTTGCCGGTGATATTACTATTTTCATTTCCTCTATTTTAATCTTATAAAATTATATTAATTCTTTCAATTTTCCATCTCTATATTCAAAACTATAATCGCCCTTTATAGTAAAGCCCGAAATATGAATCTTGTCTCCCGTAGGAAACCAATCTTTCTTTAATAAATCGACAACTATAAATAAACCTTCATTATTTCCAAGAGCACAGAATTTTTCAAAACTACCATCAAATATGTGAATCGGTTTCATTTTGTTTAATTCTTGATATAACTGCTTTATGTCATAAGTCCCAATTCCTATTTCGCTTATATTCATGACACTTTTACTATTGAATTCTGATAAATTTTCGTGACGAATTACTCTTCTGGCAATGAATTCTACAATATTATGATCCCTATCATAAAAATAAATGGCTTTCGCCTCCCAATTTACAAAATCTATAATTTCATCATTATTATAAGGAATAACTTCTACCCTATTTTTTAGCCAGTTTAAAGCCTCTTTCTCTTTGTTGAAAGGGATATTAAAAGCAAAATGATATGGTAAAGCTTTGTCTTTTTTAACAAAAGTCAATATACTTTCTCCAATTTGAAATGAGGCACAAGATTCTGTTCTTTTAATAAGTTTAAAATTCAACGTGCCTTGGTAAAAAAATATCTGCTCTGTTAAATTTTCGGTATCAAGTATTAGTTCTTCAATCTTCATATATCTTATTATAATGTAAAGATATCAATGAATAAAATACCAATGATAAAATCTTATTACTTAAAATTAATACTACGATAAAAAAAATTTATTCTTTTTGGTGAATTGAATAATTGCGCCATTTTTCTATTGCCAAATTCATATCCTCTGGAATTTCTGAATCAAATTGCATCCATTTTTTTGTGATCGGGTGTTCAAAACCCAACGTTTTAGCATGTAATGCCTGTCTAGGTAAGGCCTTAAAACAATTATCAACAAACTGCTTGTATTTAGTAAATGTAGTGCCCTTTAAAATTAGGTTGCCTCCATAGCGCTCATCGTTAAATAAAGGGTGGCCAATATACTTAAAATGAGCACGTATTTGATGCGTCCTACCAGTTTCCAATTTGCATTCAACAAGTGTTACATAACTAAATCGCTCTAGTACCTTATAATGAGTAACCGCATGTTTTCCGTGTTCACCATCAGGAAAAACATCCATTTGCAAACGGTTTTTAAAACTTCTGCCTACATTTCCTGTAATAGTACCTTCTTCGTCATCAATATTACCCCAAACTAGGGCATGATATACTCTATCTGTAGTTCTATCAAAAAATTGCTTTGCCAGATTGGTCATAGCAAATTCTGTTTTAGCGATCACTAAGAGTCCGCTCGTATCTTTATCAATTCTGTGAATTAAACCGGGTCGTTCATTAGAATTTTTTGGTAGATTATCAAAATGATAGATCAACCCATTTACTAAAGTACCAGAGTAATTTCCGTGTCCCGGATGTACTACCATCCCAGCAGGTTTATTCAAAACAATAACGGTATCATCTTCATAAACAATATCAAGAGGAATATTTTCGGCAACCAATAAATTTTCATGTGGTGGGTGAGCAAGAACAACTCTAACAACGTCGTTAGGTTTTACTTTATGATTTGATTTTACGGTTGTATCATTAACCAATACATTACCGGCTTTTATAGCCAGTTGAATTTTATTACGCGTAGCATTTTCAATAAAATTCATCAAAAATTTATCTACTCTTAACGGTTCTTGACCCTCACTAGCTATAAATTTAAAATGCTCATATAAGTCGTCTTGTTCTATATCAGAGGCCGCATTATGCATTTTTATTGACTTGAAGTATCATTCATGGGTTTAGCTGCAGCCTTACCATCTCCTAATATTAAATCTATTGAAGAATTTTTTGGGATTAAATCACCGGCTTTTAATTCTTTACCGTTAAATTCCAATTTGCGAACAACATTTCTTCCTAAATCTGGTATATAATAATACTCGCCTATTCTAAAACCTATAGATTTTAAATGAGTTTCTACCTGACGTTTGGTTTTATCAAATATATCAGGAATAGCAATTTTTCTATAACTGGAAGGATTTAAAGTTAGGTAAATTTTACGATTAACTTTTACAAAATCACCAGCTTCAGGGTCCTGATCAATAACAGATTTTGGTGGATAATTAGGATTAAAACTTGCAGAGTCTATAACTCTAAAATTTAATTTTAAATTTTCTAATGTTTTTTGAGTCTCATCAAGAGACATTTTAGACAAACTGGGTACTTCAATTTTCTGATCATGGTGCGTTCTATAACCTAAATATAATTTAAGTAGGAAAACTCCAATAATAACACCCACCAGCATTGTAATAAGTGTTCTAATAAAAATTTTGCTTTTTAAGTATTGTAACAGTAACATAAATAGTGACCTTTTTAACAATTGCAAACTTACATAAAAAGTACGTTTATCAGTAATTTTTATAAGATAATGCCTTTTAAACCAAAAATATAAAATGGAAATCTAAAACATATTTCAGTTATAACTTATTTTAATTTGATACTTTTGTTAGTGATCAATAGTCTATACATGAAGAAAAATATTGCGATTATAATGGGAGGATATTCCTCTGAGGTTGAAATTTCATTGAAAAGTGGAGACGTTGTTTTTCAGCATTTAAACCGTGAGCTTTATAATCCTTACAAGGTTCATATCCTAAAAAATAAATGGGTAGTCCTTGATGATCATGGAGTTGAATATGATATTAATAAGCATGATTTTTCAGTTAATATTAATGGTGATCATTTAGTCTTTGATTGCGTTTTTAATGCTATTCATGGACATCCCGGAGAAAATGGAGTTATTCTAGCCTATTTTGAACTGATTGGAATTAAACATACTTCAGCCCCCTTCTATCAAATGGCACTGACATTTAATAAACGGGACACCTTGAATGCGGTAAAGGCATATGGTATTAAAACTGCCGCATCTGTTTATATTGATAAAGGAGATCCAATTAAAATCGAAGACATTATTTCAAAGGTTGGCTTACCTTGTTTTGTAAAACCTAACAATGGAGGGTCAAGTTTTGGAATATCAAAAGTATATGACAAAGAACAATTAATACCGGCTATTGAAGTTGCTTTTAAAGAAGATCAAGAAATATTGATCGAATCATATCTGGACGGGACAGAAATTTCTGTAGGTGTTGTAGAGTATAAAAATAAAGTGAAAGTTTTACCCATTACAGAAATAGTTTCTGAAAATGACTTTTTTGATTACGAGGCCAAATACTTGGGTAAATCAGATGAAATTACGCCTGCAAGAATTTCAAAGATTCAACAGAAAAATGCAGAGGCTGTTGCTACAAAAGTATATAAAATACTCAACATTCGAGGGTTATCCAGATCTGAGTATATATTCATTGGAGATGATCCTTATTTCATAGAATTGAATACAGTACCCGGATTAACTACCGAAAGTCTATTACCTAAACAAGCAAATGCTGCAGGTATAAGTTTAGAAAATTTATTTGGAAACGCTATTGAACAAGCCTTAAAACCATAACTATGAGACGAGCATTATTTCCTGGATCATTTGATCCTTTAACATTGGGACATTTTGATATTATTAAAAGAGGAGTACACCTTTTTGATGAAATAGTAATTGCCATAGGTATCAATGCTGAAAAAAAATATATGTTCCATCTAGATGAACGAAAACAATTTATAGAAGAAGCTTTTAAAGATCAGCCTAAGGTCATAATAACCACTTACGAAGGGATGACTGTTGACTTTTGCAAAAAAGTGAAGGCAGGGTTTATATTAAGAGGATTGCGAAATCCAGCGGATTTTGAATTTGAAAAAGCCATTGCTCATACGAATAGAAAACTTTCGAAAATTGAAACAGTATTTTTGCTTACAGCGGCAAACACATCTCATATTTCATCTTCAATTGTTAGAGATGTGATCCGAAACAAGGGGAATTATAAATTATTGGTTCCTGATAGTGTTCGAGTTAAATAAATTAGATTTTTAGCAAGAAATCTAGGCGTTTATACAGTAAATTATCTTTATATTTTCACTATTGAGTTATATGGGCAATAACTATTTAATTTTATTATTTTTTCATTAATCATTATCATTGTAATAGACTGTTATTGAAGGATATAATTTCATTTTTATTTGATATAAAATTAATATGCTTTCCTATCTTTCAAATGAAAAAAATAAATTACATTTATCGCCAATTTTTACTATTGCAATTTAATTTTTAGTGAAACAAATAATATGAAAAAACTAGCCGTTATTGCTCTCGGTGGTAATGCCATTTCAAGAAGTGATCAAATAGGAACAATCCAGGAGCAGGATATCAATGTCATGGAATCATTGAAAAATATAGTTTACATGATAAAGGAAGGCTATAATATTGTTTTATCTCACGGTAATGGTCCTCAGGTCGGAAATATTGTCATGCGAAATGAAGCTGGAGAGCAAATTTATAATATTGCACAAATGCCGCTTGATATTTGTGTTGCAGATTCTCAAGGAGGTATTGGTTATATGATAGAAAGGAACTTGCGAAATTTATTAAAACAACAAGGATTAAAGAGGGATGTGGTTACATTGGTGACTCAAGTTCTTGTTGATAAAAACGATCCGGCCATCAATAATCCGACTAAAAGGATAGGGCAATTATATTCCAAAGAAAAAGCGTTAGCCTTAGAAAGTTCAAAG
The DNA here is from genome assembly GCA_964544575.1 of uncultured Flavobacteriaceae bacterium. Taxonomy (GTDB): domain Bacteria; phylum Bacteroidota; class Bacteroidia; order Flavobacteriales; family Flavobacteriaceae; genus Aureibaculum. The sequence goes on from CAZJCZ010000004.1 coordinate 24,574, forward strand.
GGGTGGATATTCAAAGAAACTTCCAAGCAAAAAGGTTCTTATCGTAGAGTAGTTGCCTCACCAAATCCTATAGAAATATTTAACCGTGATTCAATCGCAAGACTTGCCAATGAAGGCGTTATTGTGATTACCGTTGGTGGAGGTGGAATACCGGTATATAGAGATGATACTGGTATGTTATATCCAGTTGAAGGTGTTATTGATAAAGATATGGCTTCTTCATTATTGGCGCAAAGGATCAAAGCAGATGAGTTTTATATTCTGACAGATGTTCCCTACGTATATCTCAATTATGGAGAAGAAAATCAGGAGATAGCTGAATTCCTTGATGAGAATGATACTTTGCGTTATTTGAAATCTGGGGAATTTGGTGAAGGGAGTATGAAACCTAAAATAGAGGCCGCACTTGAATTTATTCAGAATGGAGGAGAAAAAAGCGTAATTACCGAATCGAACAAACTAGAAAATAGAAATTTTGGAACCAAGATCACTATGAAATATGATGAAGGTTAAAACTTAAATGTTAAATGAATACTTATTATAAATTTTATGAACAAAGCAACAAAAGCTGAAATTAAAAAAGGATTAAAAGGAAAACATCTTCTAACCTTATTAGATTATTCACAAGACGAAATAAAATACCTTTTAGCACTATCGGCAAAATTGAAAAAAGAAAAGAAAAAAGGGAAATTAAAACCTTTATTTAACGGCAAGAACATTGCACTGATCTTTGAAAAAGCTTCAACAAGAACAAGATGTGCTTTTGAAGTAGCAAGTCATGATCTCGGTGGAACAACAACTTATTTAGGACCAACAGGATCACAAATGGGAAAAAAGGAATCTATTGAAGATACGGCCAGGGTTCTTGGAAGAATGTATGATGGCATCGAATACAGAGGATTTGGTCAGGAAATAGTTGAAGCTTTGGCAAAAAATGCCGGAGTTACCGTTTGGAATGGCTTAACAAATGAGTATCATCCTACACAAGTTTTGGCAGATCTTCTGACCATGAAAGAACATTGTGATAAAAAATTAAAAGAAATAAAATATGCCTATCTTGGAGATGCGCGAAATAATATGGGTAATTCTTTGCTGATAGCAGGTGCCAAAATGGGAATGGACGTTAGGGTTGCTGCACCGGCAGAAGTACAGCCTGATAAAGGATTAGTAAAAAAGGTGAGTGATATAGCTAAAGAATCAGGAGCCAAAATTCTTATCACGGAAAATGTCTCAGAAGCCGTGAAGGATTGTGATTTCATTATCACTGATGTTTGGGTATCAATGGGGGAACCGGAAGAAGAATGGGCAAAAAGAATTAAGTTATTGAAACCATATCAGATCAATAAGAAGGTAATGGAAATGACTAATAATGAAAACGTAAAATTCATGCATTGTCTTCCTGCTTTCCATAACAGAAAAACGAGTGTTGGAGAGGATATATTCAATAAGTTCGGTTTAGACGGACTGGAAGTTACAGATGAAGTGTTTGAATCTGATGCTTCAATTGTTTTTGATGAAGCAGAAAATAGAATGCACACTATTAAGGCGGTTATGGTTGCAACAATATGACGATGATTTACGAATAAAGAAAGAATAAAGAATTAATAAAGGGTGATCGTTGATCACCCTTTATTAATTATCCTTCGTAAATTTATTCAAAAGATTTGATTGTTTCTCCAATAATGGAAACACATTCCAAAATTTGTTCTTCAGTAATAACCAAAGGAGGAGCGAACCGAATTATATCTCCATGAGTTGGTTTAGCAAGCAAGCCATTTTCTTTTAGTTTTAAGCAAACATCCCATGCGCTCTTGCCATTCTTTTCTTGAATTATAATCGCATTAAGTAACCCTTTCCCCCTAACCAAGGTTATCATTTCAGAATCTATTTTTCGTAGTTGATCCCTAAATAATTTTCCAAGCTTTTCTGCATTTTCTGCTAAATTCTCGTCTTTTACAACTTGTAATGCCGTCATGGCAACTTTACATGCCATTGGATTACCACCGTAGGTTGAACCGTGCTCTCCGGGTTTGATGCACATCATAATATCATCATTAGCAAGTACGGCTGATACTGGATAAGCTCCTCCTGATAATGCCTTTCCTAAAATCAATACATCAGGTTTAATATTTTCATGATCGCACGCCAATATCCTTCCAGTTCTTGCAATACCTGTTTGAATTTCATCAGCCACAAATAATACATTTTTAGATCTGCAAAGGGCAAGAGCCTTTGTGAGATACCCTTCATCAGGAACTACAACGCCAGCTTCTCCTTGAATAGGCTCAACAATAAAAGCAGCCACATTAGTATCCTCCAATTCTTTTTCAAGAGCCTCCAGGTCGTTATATGCAATACTTGATATACCAGGTGTGAATGGCCCAAAATCATTTTTAGCTTCTGGATCATTTGATGCAGAAATCACGGATATAGTCCTTCCATGAAAATTATCTTTCGCAAAAATTATTCTGGCTTGATTTTGTGGGATTCCTTTTTTGGTATAAGCCCATTTTCTTACTATTTTCATAGCCGTTTCTACACCTTCTGCCCCTGTATTCATAGGTAAAACCTTATCAAAACCAAAGTATTCAGCTACAAATTTTTCATACTCTCCCAACGCATCATTATAAAATGCCCTAGATGTTAAATGAAGAACTTTTGCTTGTTCGATCATAGTTTCAACAATTCTTGGGTGACAGTGTCCTTGATTAACTGCAGAATAAGCAGATAAAAAATCATAGTATCTATTACCCTCAGTATCCCAAACAAAAACCCCTTCACCTCTACTTAAGACTACTGGTAGTGGATGATAATTGTGAGCACCATACTTGTCTTCAAGTTGTATGGCTTGCTCTGCTGTAAGTTTAGTCGTTATCATGTCTTAATATAAATTTGAAAATTAATAAATATTTATTATTTGGAAACAAAAGTAGATAAAAGAATAGTAATATATGAACAGTTTCTGCTAATAATTTCGGTATTTTTAAACACCTATAAATGGAATTTTAAAAGGGATAAATAAACAGTTCTTTTTTTATTTGAAAAACTAGATTCTATAATTGAAGGATTGTGTATATCTATACAATTAACAGATAAATCATATGAAAGAACTTACGTTTAGATCGTTGCTATTATTACAACTTTCTTTTTGAGAATAATGGCAATTAAACTCCCTTAAAATTTATTAAACACAGCTTTTACTTTATCTTTGTTGTACATTCTTTTAACAATCACATTTATCAATATAAAACATTATGAGATTAGTATTTGCAATAATTATTAGTTTTGTTTTTTTGTCTTCATGTAAAGATAAAAATAAAGAATATGCTCCATTAAATAAAGAGCCAAAAACACACCAGGTCAAGGTCAAAGAAGTCCTGCAAGCCAGCACATATACCTACTTATTTGTCAATGAAAATAAAGAGGATTACTGGATAGCTGTTAGTAAAGTAGATATTAAAGTTGATGATCATTTATATTACAACAAAGCACTTGAAATGAAAGATTTTAAAAGTGAGGAGTTAGACCGTACATTTGACCGAATTTTGTTTGTAGAAGATCTTGGCGGCATGAAATTAAAAACTGAATCTATACCAAATGATTCCTTGCATAATAAACTGAAAGATCAAGAAAAAAAACCCATTATTAATGTCGATATAGCACCCGATGGAATTCGGATTGCGGAGCTCATGAAAAACCGCGATAATTACGCCGATAAAAAAATTATAATAAGAGGCCAAGTAGTTAAGATCAATGCAGGAATTATGGATCGCAATTGGGTGCATCTGAAAGATGGAACAAGTCATTCAGGAAAATCTGATCTTACTTTTACAACACATGAGGAAGTTAAGGTTGGAGACATTGTAATATTTGAGGGTACCGTAGCCTTAGAAAAGGAATATGGTGCAGGTTACATTTATCCGATAATTGTTGAAAATGCAATTTTGAAATAAAATAAATTTGGAGAAAACGATATTACCTTAATTCAATTCAACAATTCTGCTAATCCTAAAGCAATAACGATTACCTTAGAATACAACACATATCTGAATCGGGTTCAATATTAAAACAAATTTTAATATTGAACCCTTTTTTCTAGCCCCAGTCAGAATCTTCTAGTTCAAATATTTGACTTATTTCCACACCAAATATTGTTGCTAAACGCAATGAAAGAACCGTAGATGGAACGTATTTACCTAATTCCATGGCATTCACAGTCTGGCGGCTTACTTTCGCTAGTTCAGCTAATTGTGCTTGCGTTATATTCTTTTTGGCTCGTTCTACCTTAATACTATTCTTCATTTTGAATTGATTTTTTGAATTTTCGAATTTGTATATTAAATCGGATAATAAAGAATATCAATATTGTAAACATGTTAAAAATCATTACCCAAAGAAAAGATAAATCATAAACTAACAAAAAAGCCAACAACAGTACTCCATAATTAACATAAGTTGCCCATACTAAAGATTCTAATCGAAGTTTTGAAATAAACTCATCTTCATCTACTTCCTTAGAAAATGCAACCAAAATAGAACTGATAATCATCAAGATTCCTAATAGTTCATTTAAAATATTATTATTGATAATACCTAAGAATTTGGGTTCATCGAAAAATTCATCAATAAATATGGCAAATACATCCATGTCTAACAAAGCAGGTTCATATTCATAGATGATTGTATACAATCCAAAAATCAAGGTTGGAATGAAGATGAACCAACCGATTTTTTTGTACTTACTGGGAAACAAATAATTTACTTTCATTCTAATTAATTTTAAATTTCTATGTAAATGTAAAACAAATAAATCATAATGACAAATAAACATTACTTTTTGTACTATTTTTCTTACTTTTAGTCATACTTATTTTACTAATTAATGAATCCATTTAAATAGTTTACAAAATATTCTTTATAATAAATAGGGTTATTTGTTATTTAGCAACTCGAAAATGCTCCTAGAGTTGAGCTCGAATCCCTCCAAAAATATTGAATCCTGGTGCAGGCTCATAATACCTTAAACCAAAGGCATTTATTCTAATATTGTCATTATACTTAGTGTCAAAGACATTATTAATCCCTAAAAATGGTGACAACACCATTTGTTTGGTCTTAATTTTAAATCCAACATTCAAATTAACAAGATTATAATCGTCATCCTTTACTGAATTACTATCATTAGTATAAAGGTCGCCTACATATTTAGACTGTAAACTTAATGTAAGTCCTGCTTTAGTTTGATAATCAACTGACAATGTTGCTAAATGCTTCGGTATACCGGGTAAGTATTTGCCATTAAGATTACCCGAAGAAGTTTCATAGGCAGAATATTTAAAATCTGAATAGGTATAACTTGTCTTTAATTTTAGATTTTTAACTAAGTCTTGCGAATAAAATAATTCTAAACCTCTCCTTTTGCTACTACCGGCATTTCTAAAAAAAGTTCGATCTGGAAAATTTTCGAGTTCATATGGTACGAGATCATTATCCGTCTCGATATAGAACAAAGTGATTTCTGAAAGTGTGTTTTTACCTTTTAATTTATATCCCAATTCAAAATTACGTGCTCTTTGGGCTTTTAATTCCTCATTAAAACCACCTTCACCGGATGGATTCGCTGAAAGTTCGCTTAATGCTGGAGTTTCGAAGCTTGTTGAAAAATTAGAAAATAAATGATTATTGTTATTCACTTTATAATTCAAACCAATACTTGGATTAAAGGAGTTCAATAAAATCTCACCAGTATCATCACCATCTGTGATAAACTCATCTTTAGCTTTTAAATGATCTCTGTCATATCGAATACCAAATCGTACTAGAAGATCTCCAAAAGAATAATGATCTAAAACGAAAAATCCAAATGACATAAATGATTCCTTTTGATCAAATGACTTTTCTCCTTCAACTCCTTCTAAATTAATGTATCGTAATCTTTTATCTTGTTGTATTGCGAAATCATAACCGATCTGGAATTTATTAGTACGATTCGAAATTTTATGGGTATAGGTAAAATTACTTCCGTTACCTAAATAGTTTCGATCCAAATTAACTATACCCCCATCTTCAAAGGGTAATAAACCATAAAAGTCTCTAAATGAATAAAACCCATAAGTGCTAAAGATCATTTTATTAGATTGATGGGTAAAATGAGTCCCGATTTTAAACTGCTTTATTGACTCTTCTGTTTTAAAATCTACATTGCGCTGTCTTGCTTGTCTCCTGTCTTCATTTACTTCATCGATGGTTAATCCACCCGAATCCTCAGCCATTGGGCTATCAGTGTAATTGAGTAAAATATTAAGCTCAGAAGATGTGGAAAACATGTGATGAATTTTAAAATTAAAATTGTAGTTCTCAAAACTACTTTGTTCTCTAAAACCATCTGTGGTTATTCTGTTTGCATGAAAAACATAATCGGTTTGTTTTCCCTTCAACCCAAACGCCATCTGATATTGCTGCATGTCATAATTACCATAGGTTAATCCTGCATTTAGAAAATTTTCATCAAAATCATCAATTGTTTTTATGCTAATCACTCCGCCTGAAGCATTGCCATAAAGAGATGATGACGGCCCTCTAATGATTTCTATATCTTTAATAATTGATAAATTCAGATTATCTATCTGTCCTTGTCCATCTGGCGTTGTTTCTGGTATACCATCAACAAGTATTTTTATCCCCCTGATACCAAAAGCCG
>CAZJCZ010000005.1:0-14878 GCA_964544575.1 uncultured Flavobacteriaceae bacterium
TTAAGAAAAATTACAAACTCGTTTATCATATACTTTAAATGATTTAAGTCCGAACATTTTTTTTAGAAATAACTCATTAAGGCCAGCATACCATTAAACCTTTTAACAAGAGCAATCAATTAAAATTTCATGCGCCATTTACGCAAGAAAAAAATTTGATGAGTTTGTATGAAAAATAAATCTTAAATTTAGTGTTTAAGTAATAGTAATTTATGACTGATCATTTCGTAATACTCCCGCTTGCTGATTTATTGAAAATTCTTTTAAATCAGTATGATAAATCCAATAGTATTTTGGGGATATCTGAATCTTTATTTTTCAGTCCTGAACCAAATGATTCATTTCGTGTGAGTCGATTTGGAAGCCTGTTGGAAACGCCAATCGGAGTTGCTGCCGGACCACAAACACAACTTGCACAAAATATTGTTGTGGCATGGTTGACAGGTGCAAGATTTATTGAATTAAAAACCATACAAACACTTGACGAACTTAAGGTTTCAAAACCTTGTATAGACATGCAGGACGAAGGATACAACTGTGAGTGGTCACAAGAATTAAAAATACCACAATCCTTTGATCAGTATCTCAATGCCTGGATTATAATCCATATTTTAAAAGATAAATTTGGTTGGGGAAACAATAATGACCTGGGTACTATTTTTAACATGAGTATTGGTTATAATTATGAAGGAATACTCAAAGAAAATGTACAGTGGTTCTTTAACAAGATGGCAGATGCATCAGAGGAATTGAAGGTAAAGATTGAAAGTGTAAAGTCCATATATCCAAATGTTACAAACCTTGATATCAACCCATGTATTTCGAACAACATAACGCTTTCTACAATGCATGGTTGTCCTGCTGACGAAATTGAAAAAATAGGTGAATATTTAATAACTGAAAAGAAACTACACACAGCGATCAAATTAAATCCTACTTTACTTGGCAAAGAGAGGTTGATGGAGATTATGCAAAATTCAGGTTTTGAGACTGATGTTCCGGATATTGCTTTTGAACATGACTTGAAATTTAAAGATGCCATTAACATCATAAAAAATCTGCAACAAAAGGCTGATGAAAACCAGGTTCAGTTCAGTGTTAAATTAACCAATACCTTAGAAAGCCTCAACAATAAAGATGTATTTGATTCAAATGAAAAAATGATGTATTTGAGTGGCAGGGCTTTGCATCCAATATCAACGAATGTTGCCTACAAACTTCAAAGTGAATTCAAAGGTAAATTAGATATGTCCTTTTCTGGAGGAGCTGATGCCTTTAATGTTGCCGATCTGGTTAACTGTGGACTAGAACCTGTTACCATTTGTACGGATCTATTAAAACCGGGAGGATATGGAAGGCTTAAGCAGTATATTGAAGAACTAAGAAAATATAGCTTTACAAATAAATCTTCACTATCGTTACTTAATAATTTAAAAGAATATACTGATAGAATCTTCAACAAAAACGATTATAAAAGAACCTCCATTCAGGATCCAAGCATAAAAACAAATAGAACTCTTGGCAATTTCGATTGCATACATGCACCATGCGTAGATACCTGTCCAACAAATCAAGGCATCCCTGATTACTTGTATTATACTTCACAGGGAGACTTTGAAAAGGCAGCGCAAGTCATCAATCAAACGAATCCATTTCCAATTACTACTGGGATGATATGTGATCATTTATGCCAAAGTAAATGTACACGCATTAATTATGACAGTCCGGTTTTAATAAGAGAAGTAAAAAGATTTATCGCTGAAAATGATCGTCATGTAAAAAATGATGTTAAAAAGGTGAATAATAATCTTGATAATAGAAAAGCCTCCATAATTGGGGCAGGGCCATCAGGATTGTCTTGTGCCTATTTTTTAGCTAAAGCAGGAATGCAGGTTGATGTTTATGAAGCTAAAAGTAAGCTCGGGGGAATGATTTCAGGAGCTTTGCCTAGTTTTAGACTTACCGACGAGGCTATAAAAATTGATACGGATGCCATTTTAAGCCTTGGCGTAAAAGTTCATTATAATTATGATGTAACTGCACGATCATTTGCTGATATACATAAAAACGCCGACTTTGTTTATATAGGAGCAGGTGCTTCGAAATCTACAAAACTAAATATTCCCGGAATAAGTGCTCACGGAGTATTTGATCCGCTCACTTTTCTTTTTAAGGTGAAAAATGGGGACAACAATGGCATTGGAAAAAATGTGGTTATTTTAGGCGGTGGTAACACAGCTATGGATGCCGCAAGAACTGCATATCGTTTAGTTGGTGATAATGGAAAAGTAACTATTGTTTATAGAAGAACCATCAAACAAATGCCTGCCGACCAAGGTGAAATTAAAGCGGTTATAGCAGAAGGCATCGACATATTAGAACTCACCTCTCCTCTAAAGGTTAATGGAATAAATGGCAAAATTGAATCACTTTCTTGTTGTCGTATGAAACTGGGTGAAAAAGATGAATCTGGTAGGGCAAGACCTGTTAAAATTCCTGATTCAGATTTTGAATTAGAAGTGGATACACTAATTCCTGCCGTTGGCCAGGAGATTGACATTGATTTTTTTGATGGTACATACTTAAAAACAAAACAGGGAAGTTATGAAACTTTGGTGCCCAATGTTTTTATTGGCGGTGACGCTTTAAGGGGAGCTTCAACTGCAATTAATGCCATTGGAGATGGAAGAAAAGCAGCGCAGGAAATTATTGATAAAGCAGGCATTGATTTCCAAACAAATCAAATTTTTAAAAGAGAACAACAAGACCCCGTACAGCTTGTAGAATATAAGACAAAAAGAATTTTATCACAAAATATCGTTGAGACAAGTCTCTCAGATAGGAAAAATTTTAATATGATAACTACTGCATTAACCAAAGAGGCGGCAATGAAAGAAGCTGCTCGATGTTTATTGTGTGATGAAATTTGTGATATCTGTACTACTGTTTGTCCAAATATGGCATTTTTCTCCTATGAAATAGAACCTGTAAACCTTAAACTGCAAAAAGTTGTTTCCTTTGAAGATAACCTAACAGTTAGTGAAGGGGCAAAATTTGAAGTAAAACAGCAACATCAGATACTTCATATTGCTGATTGGTGCAACGAATGTGGTAATTGCGATACCTTTTGCCCTACATCCGGATCTCCGTACCGTGATAAGCCACATTTATACCTTGTAAAAGAAATATTTGAAAAGGAAAAGGATGGTTATTACATTGATTCCAATGATGAAAGATCTGAGATACTCCACTATGACAATAAGGAGTTATTCAAGCTTGAGGTTTCAAAACAATTTACATTATTCACAACCAATCATTATATAATTAAATTAAGAAATAATGATTTAAAAATAATTGACATAAAAGTAAAAGTAAAATCGAACTCAGAAATAGACTTAAAGATAGCTGCTAAAATGAGTGTAATTTTAAAGGGAGCCAATGCTTTCTTAAAAGCTTAATAAGTAAAAAAATAAATATTTAAATGAAAACGCAAGAACAAGTACTAAAGAACACAATCCAAAGATGTCGTGAGAAGCAAATTATATTGCCTACCTATGAACAAATGCGTAATCCGGGTCTAATCCCGGGAAAAATTAAAGATGAGTTAAAAAATATAGGATTATGGGATTTGAATTCACTCAACCTATTTCGTATCAACTGGAAAAATGACCCTGTACATTCAGGCGGCGGTTTTGGTGATGTCAATTATATTGAATTACCATCTGAACTGACCGGTGTAAAGGCACGGATAATTCTTCTGATTGGTAAATATTTTCCTACGGGAGCCCATAAAGTTGGAGCAACTTTTGGTCCGTTAGTAGAAAAATTAATTACCGGAAGGTTCGATCCCACCAGCCAAAAAGCCCTTTGGCCATCTACTGGTAATTATTGCAGAGGTGGAGCATATGATTCCTATTTACTTGGTTGTGAGTCAATTGCTGTACTTCCTGAAGGTATGTCAAAGGAACGTTTTGACTGGCTTGATAAAGTAGGAGCAGAAGTATTTGCCACACCGGGAACAGAAAGCAACGTGAAAGAAATTTACGATAAAGTAAAAGAGTTAATAGCTGAAAGGGGCGATAAGATTGTTAATCTTAATCAATTCGAAGAGATCGGAAATCCTATGTGGCACTATGCTGTTACCGGCCCTGCAATGGAAGAGGTATTTAATGCTGTAAAAAAAGAGAATGATCGTTTTTCAGGAATGTTCTTAACGCAAGGATCTGCAGGAACTTTAGGTAGCGCAGATTATCTAAGAGAAGTATTCCCAAATATGAAAGTATGTGCAGGAGAAGCATTGCAATGTCCGACCTTGCTAGAAAATGGTTATGGAGAACATCGAATTGAAGGTATCGGTGATAAGCATGTACCCTGGATTCATAATATAAAAAATATGGATATGGTTGCCGGTATAGATGATAATCCAAATATCCGATTGATGAGACTCTTCAATGAAAAAACAGGGATAGATTTCCTTAAGAATGAATTAAAAATTGATCCTTCTATTGTTGAGAAATTGAACCTGTTGGGTATATCTTCAATAGCCAACTTGATGGGATCTATAAAGCTTGCAAAGTACTACGAAATGGATGAGAATGATGTTGTATTTTCTGTTGCCACAGATTCTATGGATATGTATCAATCGCGTTTAGTTGAAGAGCAAAATAATAAAGGTGATTTTTCAAATAGAGATGCTGCAGTAAGTCTCGAAGCTGATATGCTTGGATTAAATATTGACCACATGATTGAAATGAATTATTATCAGAAAAAGCGCATGCATAACCTAAAATATTTCACCTGGATAGAACAGCAGGGAAAAACAGTTGAAGAACTGAATGCACAATGGTATGATGAAAATTACTGGAAATCTCGTTACAGTCAGGTTGCTAATTGGGATGAAAAGATCAGGGAATTCAATGATAAAACAGGTGTTCAAAAAAAATACATGTAGCACAAATTAATAAAACTATATGATGGAAAGGGACAAATTTTATTACGAATGTATAGACTGTAATACCCAATATGAGCGGTCAGAGGTAACATACCTTTGTCCCGTTTGTAGTCAGTCAAATTCTGCTAATTTGCCTCCAAAAGGAGTACTTAAAACTAAGTATAAGTACGACCAGCTCATTGCTGGTGGAATTTCTTTTGAGGAATTGAAAAACAATAAATTCTTGGATCTGCTCCCTATTGACAAGATAGAAAGTTTGCCAAACCTTCATATAGGAAATACGCCAAATTATTTAGTAGATAAGATTGATAATGTAGCATTACCATTCAATTTATTTTTGAAAGACGACTCTCAGAATCCCACTTACTCCTTTAAAGACAGAGCTTCTGCTCTGGTGTCTGCATTTGCAAAAGAAAATGGTATTGATACTATTCTGACAGCCTCAACAGGAAATGCTGGATCCTCATTGGCAGGAATTTGTGCTGCTCAAGGGCAAAAAGCCATAATTCTAGTTCCGGAATCTGCTCCTATCGCTAAAATGACCCAAATATTAATGTATGGAGCTACTATCATTCCTGTGAAGGGTAACTATGATGATGCTTTTGATCTAAGTATGAAGGCAACCGAAGCATTTGGTTTATACAACAGGAATACCGCCTTTAATCCATTGACTATTGAAGGAAAAAAAACCGTCGCATTTGAACTTTTTGAGCAATTGAATTATACAATTCCTGACAGGATTTTTGTTCCTGTTGGAGATGGCGTAATAATATCAGGCATCTACAAAGGTTTTGAAGATCTACTCAAACTTAATTTTATTGACCATATACCAATTATCGTAGGTGTACAGGCTGAAAAAAGTAATAATCTGGTTAGGAATTTGGAATCTAAGGAATTCGAGGTTGAGAATAGCACTACTATTGCAGACTCCATTTCCGTCGATATACCACGTAATTTTAACATGACTCAGAAGTATTTAAAGAACTTTAATGGTGAGTGTTTGACCGTTTCTGACGATGAAATTTTGAAAGCTTCAGCAATTTTAGCATCCAACACAGGATTATTTGCAGAACCGGCAGCAGCCGCAGCTTTTGCAGGGTTTTATGCTTATATGAGATCCAATAAACTTGCTGATAATTCAAACAATGTTGTAATGCTTACCGGTAGCGGTTTAAAAGATTTAAAGGCAGTGAATGAAATAATTACAATGCCAAAACCTATTGAGCCAACCATTGAAAATCTGAAAAAATTATTAGCATGATCTCCTTTACATTAAACGGTGAAAATCAAGCCTATAACGGCAATCCGGATATTTCATTATTGAATTATCTAAGAGACCAGAAGCACCTAACTGCTACTAAGGATGGTTGTGCTCCTCAGGCGGCATGTGGTTCATGTACCGTGGAAATTAATGGAAAAGCAAAACTATCATGTGCGGTAAAAATGCATAAACTTCAGGATTCAGAAGTTTTTACTCCTGAGGGTTTCCCTGATTACGTTTTGGAAACTATTGCAAAAGCCTTCGTGAATAAAGGAGCTGTACAATGTGGTTTTTGTATTCCCGGTTTTATCAGCAGAACAAAGGTGCTGCTTCAAGATAATCCGCAACCCACAATTGAAGAAATACGCATAGCGCTTAAGCCTCATTTATGCAGATGTACAGGTTACAAAAAAATTGAGGAGGCAATAGTGACGGCAGGAGATGCTATTCGAGAAAATAAAAAACTGGAAATCAATAAAACATCAGGGAAAATTGGTGAGTCACAGCCTAAATATGATGCTTACAATACTGCAATTGGGAAACGAAATTTTGTAGATGATATTTACCTGGATGGAATGCTTTTTGCAGCGCTAAAATTCAGTGATCACCCAAAGGCAATTGTGCGTAAAATTGACACTTCAAAGGCAGAAAAATATCCTGGAGTTCAGAGGGTTTTTACTGCAAAAGATATACCAGGAGAACAAAAAGTGGGATTGATTCTTCAAGACTGGTCAGTTATGATAGCAGAAGGTCAGGTCACGAACTATATAGGTGATGTACTGGCCGGCGTTGTGGCAGAATCAAACACCATAGCACGTGAAGCTATTGATCTAATTGAGATTGAATACGAAATTCTTGAACCTGTAACAGATGTTTTTAAAGCAATAGATGGAGACCGGGTGCATCCGGAAAGGCCAAACAATTTTGACACTACACAATTTACTTTTGGTGATGTTGAAAATGCATTAGAACAAGCAGCATTTGTTAGTTCCGGTAACTACGAGACACAACGTGTGGAACACGCATTTTTGGAGAAAGAAGCGGCTGTTGCAAAACCAGATGGTAAAGGAGGCATTGAACTTTTTAGTCAGAGTCAAGGTGTATATGAGGATAGAAGGCAAGTAGCAATGATATTGGGAATACCTGAAAATAAGGTACGCGTAATCCTTGTTCCAAATGGAGGTGGTTTTGGAGGAAAAGAGGACTTAAGCGTGCAAGGACAAACATCCTTATTTGCTTTTTTATTAAACAAGCCAGTGAAACTCACATTGAGCCGTGAAGAGTCAATAAGGTTACATCCAAAAAGACATCCGGTATTTATGGATATTACGGTTGCTGCTGGTAAAAATGGGATGTTAACTGCTTTGAAACTTAAGGCAGTTGGTGATACAGGTGCATACGCTTCTGTCGGGATGAAAGTGTTGGAACGATTAGCAGGACATGCCTCAGGAGGATATTACATTCCTAATGTTGATATTGAAGCTAAAACAGTATACACAAATAACATCCCAAGTGGGGCAATGCGTGGTTTTGGAGCCAACCAAGTGGCATTCGCTCTTGAAAGTTGTATAGACGAAATCTGCCGATTAGGAAATTTAGATAGATGGAAATTCCGATATGACAATGCACTTGTTGACGGTTTAACAACTTCAACTAGACAAAAACTAAAGGGTGTAGGAATTCGTGCTTGTCTCGATGCAATAAAGAATGACTTCTATAATGCCAAACACGTTGGTCTTGCCTGTGCAATTAAGAATTCAGGCGTTGGAAACGGAATGAAAGATGAATCGAAAGTAATCATCGATGTCATTTCTGATCAAAAGATTATCCTCCAACATGGATGGACTGAAATGGGACAGGGCGTACACAATATGGCTTTACAAACATTATGTGAAGAAACTGGCATAGACCCTTTAATTATTGAAGTAATAGTTGATACAGATGCTCAGATAAAAACAGGGATGACGACTTCATCTCGAGGAACAGCAATGGTTGGGCTTGCAGTTATAAATGCATGTAGGAGCTTAAAATGTGATTTGGAAACAAAATCTTTAAATGAACTGAAAGGTAAAACTTATCGAGGTGAGTTTGTTTGTGACTGGACCACCAAACCAGGCACTGGTGTCAAAGATCCTGTCATTCATTACTCCTATGGTTATGCCGCTCAGCTATGTGTGCTGGATGAAGAAGGCAATATTTCAAAAATAGTTGCTGCTCATGATGCAGGGAAAATTATGAACAAGATGCTTTTTGAAGGACAGATTGAGGGAGGAGTTCATATGGGAATTGGCTATGCTATATCAGAAAATCTCCCTATGAAAGATGGTTATTTGAAAACTGATAAAATGCGTAAGCTAGGTGTTTTGCGTGCCCACGAAACTCCTGAGATTGTAGTTAAAGGAGTAGAAGTCAAAGACCCTATCGGACCCTATGGTGCAAAAGGTATTGGAGAAATTGGATTGGTTCCTACGGCTGCTGCAATTGCAAACGCCTACTATGCATATGATGGAATTAAAAGAATGAAATTACCACTGAAAAGATAGATCAATTAGAGATAAAAAGTAAGCAAGAATATGTCACTAATATTAAAAAACGTTTGTTTTATAAATTATGAAAACCTCAGTTTTTCAGAGGCACACTTGAAAGTAGAATCTGGTAAAGAAGGCTCATTGATATTCTTTGATAAAAATAAATTTGATGATATTCAGATTCACAAAGATGATGAGGTTATGGATTGTGAAGGCAAATATGTCACTAAATCATTCGCAGTAGGACATCACCATGCTTATTCTGCATTGGCAAGAGGAATGCCCGCACCAAAAAATAATGCCTCAAACTTTTTTGAAGTATTAAAATACATTTGGTGGAACATTGACAAAGCACTTGACAGAGACATCATAGAGGCATGTGCACTGGCAACTGCTATGGCTTGTGCAAAGGCAGGATCAACTTTTGTAATTGATCATCATGCTTCTCCTAATTTCATCAAAGGATCTTTGGACCTAATTGCTGATGCTTTTGAAAAAGTAGGAATAGATCATTTGTTATGCTACGAAATCACAGATAGAGATGGTCTTGATAAAGCACAACAAGGGCTGGATGAAACAAAAGAATACTTAAACAAAAATAAAGGCCTTGTGGGGCTTCATGCGTCATTTACTGTGGGTAATACAACCCTGAAAAATGCAGTTGACCTCATGAAAAACACCAATTCAGGTATTCATATTCATGTTGCTGAAGATACATATGACCAGATTCATTGTATGGAGCATTATAACAAGCGTGTTGTTGAAAGACTTCAGGAATTCGGAGCCCTTGATTCTTCAAAAACCATTTTGGGGCACTGCCTACATATTAATGATACTGAGCGTAAGATTATTTACGATTCACCGGCATTTATAGTACAGAATACGGAAAGCAATCTCAATAATAATGTTGGGTATTTTAATTCAAAAGGATTAGGAAAAAATATAATGCTTGGAACAGACGGCATGCACAGCGATATGCTAAGAAGTTCCCAGGCAGCATTTTTTGTCGGTCAAAGCAATGACCAAATTGACTTTATGGAGGCACATACCAGATTTAGGGAGGTTCATAATTATTTACACTTGAATAAGTTTGAAGGCGATGGGGAAAATAATCTGGTAGTACTGGACTATAACCCTCCCACAGAAATGAATGATGGCAATTTTTTGGGTCATTTTATTTTCGGCTTAACGTCAAATCATGTTCAACATGTAATATCAAATGGAAAATTAATTGTAAAGGATAAAGTAATTCAAACAGTAAATGAAAAAGAGGTGCTACAATTCACCAAAGAACAATCCAAAAGATTATGGAAAAGATTATAAGAAATTCATGATGGATTCGTGATTTATAACCCAATTGGAAAATTCAATTTTTTCATTATATAGTCACACAATAGAAAAGTATAAAATAACTTAATTAATAAATATGGAACAAATTTTTTCAAGAATTAAAAGTCTTTCTGAGAAGTACAAAGACTACACTGCAAACAACCTTTCTAAACTAGTTCAAATCAAATCACTAAGCACCCAAGAAAAGGATGTGCAACTGGAATTGAAAAATCAAATGGTTGAAGCCGGATTTGATGAAGTAACCATTGATGGTCTGGGGAATGTTATTGGCAGAATTGGTAATGGAAAAAGAATACTCGCCATTGATGGACATATGGATACAGTCGACAATGGCAACTTAGATAATTGGGATTTTGATCCACTTGGTGGAGAAATAAAAGATGGATTTGTGCATGGTCGTGGAACTGTTGACCAGGAAGGTGGTCCTGCCGCTTTTGTGACTTCTGGGAAAATTTTAAAGGAATTGGGTTTTGACAAAGACCTGACCATTTATTTTGTTGGTAGTGTCATGGAAGAAGACTGTGATGGTCTTTGCTGGAAATACATTGTTGAAGAAGATAAGATCAAACCCGATTTTGTGATCAGCACAGAGCCAACAAATCTGAATATTTACCGTGGGCATAGAGGAAGAATGGAAATGCACGTCACTTTTAATGGTATTTCATCTCATGGTTCTGCACCTGAACGAGGTAAAAATGCCATTTACATGGCTTCTAAAATTGCGCTCGAAATTGAGAAGTTAAATGAGCGCTTAGCGTATGATGAATTTTTAGGTAAGGGGAGTGTAACGATTTCAGAATTTGTTTCGGGTAGCCCATCGTTGTGTGCAGTTGCTGATTTTGCCAGAATACACCTGGATCGAAGATTAACCTGGGGAGAAACAAAAGAGTCAGCAGTAAAAGAAATAGAAGAATTGATCAAAGGGATGAATGCAAAAGTTGAAGTTCTTGATTATTCTGAAACAGCTTATACTGGCCTCACTTACGGAATGGAAAAATATTATCCTACATGGAAAATACCTGTGGATCATGACATTGTACAGGTTGGATTAAAATCGTTTAATAAACTCTTTGGAAAGAAACCTAAAGTTGATAAATGGACTTTCTCAACCAATGGGATAGCAACCAATGGGATTTATGGAATCCCAACAATTGGTTTTGGTCCTGGAAACGAGGTGCTAGCTCATGCTCCTAACGAGAAAGTTGCAGTTAGTGATTTAGTAACAGCATCAGCATTTTATGCTGCCTTTGCTTATGAACTTAGTGAGCTCGAATAAGTTTTTAATTGAACACAGAAATAAAAGAAAGACACATGAATATAAAAGAAAAAATTGAAGCTTTAGAGAATTTGGATTCAAAGCTTTTCCAAAAGGATTTTCTACTTACATGGGAGAAAAGTAGTGATGATTTGAAAGCCATCCTCGAAATTGCAGATATTTTAAGACAAATGCGTGCCCAAAACATATCACCGCGGGTTTTTGATTCGGGACTGGCTGTTTCAATTTTCAGAGATAATTCTACTCGCACTCGTTTTTCTTATGCTTCTGCAGCCAACCTTCTTGGATTGACGGTGCAGGATATGGACGAAGAGAAATCACAAATTGCCCATGGAGAAACAGTTAGGGAAACAGCAAATATGATCTCTTTTTTAACTGATTTTATCGGAATTAGGGATGATATGTATTTAGGAGAAGGCAATAAGTATATGCGCGAAGTTGCTGATGCTCTGGACGAAGGTTTTAAGAACAAAGTGTTGCCTTCACGACCTGGAATTGTAAACCTCCAGTGCGATCAGGATCATCCAACACAATCAATGGCTGACTTGCTGCATTTAAAAAATGAATTTGGTTCACTGGAGGCTTTAAAAGGCAAAAAAATAGTGATGAGCTGGGCTTACTCTCCCAGCTATGGGAAACCAATGTCGGTACCACAAGGTATCATTGGTTTAATGACACGGTACGGGATGGATGTTGAATTGGCATATCCTGAAGGGTATGATCTTATTCCTGAGATTGTTGATTTAGCTAAAAAAAACGCAAAAGAAAGTGGTGGGTCTTTTAAGGTCAGTCATAATATGCATGAAGCAATTAAAGATGCAGACATCGTATATCCAAAAAGCTGGGCTCCTTATCATATAATGGAACAGCGTACTCAGTTATTAAAAAATCAAGACACCAAAGGTCTCGGTGAACTGGAACAACAAGCCTTGTTAAATAATGCAAAATTCAAAGATTGGGAATACACTGATGAAATGATGAAGGAAACAAAGAAGGGTGATGCTTTATACATGCATTGCCTGCCAGCCGATATATCAGGAGTTTCGTGTAAAGAAGGAGAGGTTGAAGCAGATGTTTTTGAAAAATACAGGATAAAAACCTATCATGAAGCAGGTTACAAACCATATATTATAGCTGCCATGATGTTTGCCAATAAATTTAAAAGTCCGGCCATAGTACTTCGAAATATATTGAATAGAGGATTAGATAGAGTAAGTTTTTAATTACTTCTCATTGAAAACTAAATTAGTAGAACTGTTTTATTTTTTATTGAATACCTTAGGCGAAAATAAAACAATTGTAATTTTTTATATATAAAATACATTCTATGGATATAGATATATTAGCTTGGATTGGATATATTGGGTCAGGTATCATAGCCACTTCAATGATGATGAATTCTATTGTAAAATTTAGATGGATCAATCTTTTAGGAGCCACAACTTTTGCAACCTATGGATTCTTTATTGATGCAATACCAGTTATTGCCTTAAATGGATTTATTGTATCCGTAGATATTTACTTCCTTTTTAGAATATACACGAAAAGTCATCTTTTTGAAACACTTGAAGTACGTGGAGACAATAAATATTTGCTAAGATTTCTAAATTATCACAATAAAGAAATTCAAAATTTTTTCCCAGGTTTTGTTTATAAACCTGAGATGAATACTGTGAGTTTTTTTGTATTGAGAAATATGGCGGTATCAGGGTTGTTTTTAGCGCACCGGATAGATGAGAAAACATTAAATGTTGGCCTGGATTATGTAATTCCTGAATATCGCGATTATCGAAATGGTAAATATGTTTACCATCGATTAAAAGATCGTTTTATTAAAGACGGATTTAATAAGGTCGTTTCAAAAAGTAATGCGCCTAAGCATGTTGGTTATTTAAAAAAACTTGGTTTCGAGAACAAGGGAAATGGTTTATTTGTAAAGGAACTGTAAAACTCAATGCTATGAGATTACTCATAAAAAAAATGGAATAATTGTCAATGCCTCCAATAGCTTAAAAGCAGATATATATTGTAGCTTCTGAATTAAAAGAGATTGATAAAAAACTTTGGGAGGAGTTTTTGAGGATTTATTCATTAATGAAAACTCTGAATTAATAAGAATTTTTTCTATTTTTATAGAACTCAAATATTAAAAAAAGGCATACAATTCGGTTACCTTAAAAATTGACAAGTTGTCAATTAGTTGGATTTAAAGATGTTACCTTCCTTGGTTCGAGTCCAAGAGGAGGAGCAAAAAAAACCACTTCATATGAAGTGGTTTTTTAATTTCTATTCTTGTTTAACTTTAATTTGTTCGACAACCTTAAAGTTTGTTCTTCTGTTCAATTGATGTTCTTCTTCGGTACATTTTTTACCATCTCCACAATCATTAACTAATTGCTCTTCACCTAAACCATCACTGGTAAGCCGGTCTGCATCAATACTTTTAGATATAATATATTCTACGCTTGATTTAGCTCTTCTTTTCGATAATCTGTTATTATAAGATCTAGGACCTCTTGCATCAGTATGTGAAGTTGCATGAATTTTTAATTCAGGATATTTGTTCATCACTTCTATTACTTTGTCCAATTCCTCAGCCGCATCCAGTCTAATATTAGACTTGTCAAAATCAAAATAGATAACATCAATATTAACCAATAGCTCATCACCAACCAAAATAAATTCTGTTGAAAGATCGATATTTTGTATTATAGCCGGAGCATCCAAGTCATTGACTGTTCTAACTTCCAGTTCTTTTCTCAAATAACCCTCATAAGTGGCAACCAATGCATAAATTCCATTACATGGAACATCAAAACTGTAGGTTGCATCGTCTTCATGCGAGGCAGTTATTTGTAATTGATTCCCCTTACTATCCAAAATGACTACGATTGCGCCAGGAATAAGTTCTTGTGTATCTTTATCTCTAACAACTCCTTTAATAGTTTGTAAACATTCTATAAATAATTCTTCATCTTCATTAAATGAATATATATCATCATCTCCCTTACCCTCTATTCTATTCGAAGAGAAAAACCCCTTGTGAACCTCATCTTGTATGATATATGCGAAATCATCTTTAGCACTATTTATCGGTTGTTCTAAATTTATCGGTGTTGAAACCGTATTGTCAAATATTTTACTTGCAAAAACATCTAAATTACCATAACCCGCATGGCCTTGTGATGAAAAATATAAAATATTATCATCACTTATAAATGGGAACATTTCACGCTCTTCAGTATTTATTCTTGACCCCATATTTTTCGGTTCTCCATAGGTGCCATCTTCATTAACATCAACTACAAAAATATCTGTTTTTCCCAGTGATTCAGGCCTGTCAGATACAAAATATAATTTCGTTTCATCTCTATTTAATGCTGGGAGTCCTGATTGAAATTCGTCACTATTAAATGGTAGTTTTTGAACATTTATCCATTCTCCATTTTCATTTATAGATGCTTTATAGAGCTGAACAAAACCTATCCCTTTACTACTTCTAATTATTTTTT
>CAZJCZ010000005.1:14978-20600 GCA_964544575.1 uncultured Flavobacteriaceae bacterium
GTCACCCAAAAGACCAACTCCAAAATTTGCTTCCTTTGTGTTTATATTCAAACTTTTTATACTGTGTTTTCCGGGAGTCGTTTGGGCTCCAATAAACAAAACACATAACATTAAACCAATAGTGATAATTTTTTTCATGATAATTAATTTTAACTAGAAAAATCTAGGTGATTTTATATTTTTTTCAGATGAAAATATGTCCCATAACAAAAAGGCTTCATGACTACCATCATTGAATTCGCCTAAATTTGATAATGTATAATCATAAGCGTAACCCATTCTAAACCCTCTAGCTATTTGAAAAGTTACTAATGCACCCAAGGAATCCTCCAATCGGTAACTAGCTCCTAATTCTAACTTTTCATTGAATAAAAAGTTAGCGGATAAATCTACCGATAAAGGTACACCGGATACAGCTTTTATCATAGTAGAAGGTTTAAATTTTAAATTACTTGTTAAGTCGAATACATAACCACTTGTTATAAAATAATGCATTTTTTCAGATACTTCTGATATTTTTCCGTTTTTAGTTTTTATATGTGATACTTCCAACATATTAGGCACTGATAACCCAGCATAAAAATTGTCTGTATAATAGAAGGCTCCAGCCCCAAAATTTGGATTGGTTGAATTAATATTATCATTAAAAGCAGGGTCGCTTGTCTGTACCGTGGTTAATGAAAATAAACCGATATTTTTTAGCGTTACACCACCTTTTAATCCAAAAGCTAATTTGCCTTCATCTGAAGTTTTTATAGAATAAGAAAAATCTGCATATATATTTTGTTCTTTAACAGGTCCATTCTCATCAGATATAGCCGATAACCCCCACCCAATATTTCTATTTAAGGGTGAATGAGCAGAAAATGTAAGTGTTTCAGGGGCTCCATTTAAGCCAGTCCATTGTGTTCTGCCTAATAAACCTATACTTAAGGTTTCTCTAGATCCTGCATAGGCAGGATTAACCACATTCATATTATACATATAATGAGTATAATGCGGATCCTGTTGCCCATAACTTTGATCTATGAATACAGCTGTAATTATAAATAGTGTTAAGTAAATTTTTTTCATTTAGCAATTCGTTTATCTATTAAGATATATCCAGTCTGTTAGGGGTTCAATATTATCTTGATTAAAATAAAGTACATAATAATAAGTACCTGTTGGTAATGAATTATTTCCACCTACGGTTAGTCTACCATCAGAATAGCCATCCCACCATAGAGGTTCTGATCTTCCCTCATTATTATATGTATAAACTTTATTACCCCATCTGTTAAATATTTCCATTTCAAAATTTGGAAACAAATAACCTAACCCAGGTATAATAAAAGTATCGTTAATTGCATCTCCATTGGGCGAGAAACCTTCAGGTATTAACAGACCTATTGGATTTAGAGTAATACTGGCTTGATCATCTTCAGCAGGGGCATTATTATTAACTTCAGAATCAGGATCAAAACTGTCAGACGTAATAATTTCAGCCGTATTTGTATAATCTTCAATCAAACTAACTATTACACTAATATTCAATGAAACAGAACTACCATTCCCTAAACTTCCAATTGACCAAATACCTGTAGATGGATCGTAATCACCAAAAGAATCATCAGAAATCCAAATAAAACCTTGTGGTAGTTGATCACTTACGGTTACATTTGAAACGTCACTAGGCCCGTCATTATTAACTACAATAGTAAAGATTACCTCCGTCCCCTTATTTGGCTCAAGATTATCAACCAATTTCTCCAAACTTAAATCGGATATTTGAGGTATTACAATTACCAAATCACTCTCATCATCATCCGGAATACCATCATTAAAATCGTCATCATCAAAACTAGATGTTGGGTCACTATCAGGATCAACATTACTTGATGCCGTGATTTCCGTTCTATTATTATAAATGCCGGTCGATAATACCGTTACATTTAAAGTAAGTACAACACTTGTATTTGGTTGAATAATCAACCCTGTCCAATTAATACTATTCCCTATTGTAGCACCGCCATTACTAATATTGGTAATTGAGCCATAGCCACTTGGAACTTCATCTAATACAGCTACACCAGTTGCAACATCAGGGCCATTATTTGTAATTGTTAAAGTAAAAATAATAGCATCACCTATAAAAGGAGTATTATTATTAACCGATTTAGTTATACTTAAATCTGATGTTTGAGCTTTTACAGAAAAACTAAATAAAGTAACATTAAAAAGCAACAAAAGCAATAACAAGTTTGCTACATTATTTTTTATATGAACCATTTTAATAGTGTAATTTCTTTTCATAGAATATTTCGATTAAAATACTTTAATAAACGCCTTCACATAAGAATAAAGCGAAATAAAATTTTAGATAACTAATTTACTTAGTTATCATTTATTTTTCATGCAATAATTCATTAAGGTGTTATCATGTTAAGAATAACACTTTTTAAAATCAATAAAAAAAATTCAAAAATCTTCTTTTTTTAAAGGTAGTCCTTTAAAAAAGGGGATAGAAGATTAGAGATGGACGGCAAATTTACAAATAATTGTTAATTCAATAATTAAATATTACATCGATTTAAGTCCAATTATAAATAAATGACACTTAAAAAGTTGTTATTTAATGCTTTAAGAAGGTCTAATTTTTAAGATATTCCCTTGTGTTCAAGAAATAATCCAATAAAAGAAGGGATGAAAGACAAAATGTACTTACTACTAAAATTGAAGGAATTTGAATGCTTTCGACTATAGAACTGTCGAAGCTTCTTATGATTTTTTCTATCACCTCTGAATATTTTGTAACATATGAGTTACTAGATGGTGTTGATTCCGTAAATAACACAAATACAACGGAGCTAACAAAAAGTAGAGAAAGAACACTCCATATCTTTTTACTTATAATAGGTTTGTATTCAATAATTCCCTCTTGCCGTATTTGAGCCATAACCTCATCAACGAAATTAACAGATGGGACTTCTTGACCATTCTTTTTTAAAAGTGATGTCAAAGAAGGGTCATTTAATACTTCGTCATCGGTAGCATAATTAATTTTGGACATGACCTTTTCAGCGAAATTTTCTGAAGGTGAGTCCAATTCAATGCTTTGAATTAGTTTTTTAATATTATGTTCTTCTTTTTTTGACATTAAAGAATAGTTTTCAATTCAGTATCTAAAATTTGTGAGAGCTCCTTATATAATTTTTTTCGTGCTCTAAATAATCTTACTTTTATATTTGTTTTAGTTAATCCGGTAATTTCAATAATTTCGTCAAAGGTGTTTTCATTCAAATAAAAAAGAGTTATCAATAGAGCATCTAGTTCTGGCAATGAATCAATAGCATGCTTGACATATTTTTTTTGCTCTTCCGCTTTAAGTAAATCCATTTGCGGAAAAGAAAAATCTACCGAATGATTCTCCATGACAAAATCATCAATATCTGTTGTTTCAATATTTTTCTTCCTGATTTTTGATATAGCGGTTCTATACACTATTGTATATAACCATGTTGAAAATTTTGATTCACCTTTAAACGAGTTTAATTTTTGAAACGCTTTAATAAAACTATCTTGTGCAACTTCTTCGGCATCTTCTCGATTTCTAACAATTTTTATGGCAATTGTATATACCATATCTTTATAATTATTTACTAAATAATTATATGATGACGTATTACCTTGCAATACTTTGTCAATGTAGAATTGATCTTTGGTTGAACTCATTCAAATTGTTAGACGTTAACTTCGATGTTTAGGTTACATAACATTGTTGTATTCTACTTTTTTTCTTCTATTCGATTTGGCTTTTTTATATCTACAGCATTGTAAACCAGATCCCAACCAAAGGTACTAACCATCTGCTCTATTATTTTTACTGTATCAAGGGCCTTTTCTTTCGCGTGAATCAGCAATTCGCTCTCTGGGATTTTTTCCTCAATATTTGTTCTAACTTTTTTGTTAAGTTCACTCAGATCTGTGGCTGAAAACTTATTGAAGAGACCATGTTTTACATCGTAATACTGAACATCAGTTTCAATACTCAATACTTCAGGTTCAGGAAAAAAATCTAACATTATTTTTTTGTTTGATGGATTTGACTCTAATCGAATTTTTTTCATGTCAAAGCCAATCAATACCTTAGCATTTGCTAACACGATGGCTTTCTTTTTACTTGTAACGAAACTCAAAAAAACATCTTTGACATCTTCAAAATGCATAATTTCAGAAAAATCACCTTCAACAGTGACCATTTTAGAAACATTACGAATTTTTTCCAATAATACTACAGACTGTTCTTCAGTTTTATTCTTTGAAAATCGATTTCTGAATAATAAAACTAAAGCGCCTAAAAATAATATCCCTACAAAAATTCCTAAAATAAAATCCATTTCAAATTAATTTTAATATTTCACAGCACGCAACATATGACGTTTACCGGGAGGTCCAGGTAATCTTTCAACCTCAAAACCTACTTCTTGCATTGCACGACGAACACTTCCTTTTGATGAGTAAGTTACTAAAATTCCTTTTTGTTTTAGTGCTTGGTACATTTTTCTAAATATTTCTGCCGTCCAAAGTTCGGGTTGTACCTGAGCTCCAAAAGCATCAAAATATATCAGATTATACTTACTCGTATCCTTAATGTTTTCAAAAAAATCTTTCTTTTTAAACAATACAAAACTAGTTGACAAAGCATGCCTTTTATTCCAAGAAAATAAATGCATGTCATTAAATATTTTGCGATCTGAAATTGCCTTTAATTCGACAACATAATTTAGACGATCCACTTCATCATGTTTAACGGGATAGGCCTCAACACCCGTATAATCAATTTTTAAATTATTATTTCTACCTTCTAAAAAAGTTATAAAACAATTCAGACCTGTACCAAAACCGATTTCCAATATGCTAATTTCACTACCTGTCTCAAATAAATCTAATCCATTTTTTATAAAAACATGATATGATTCTTGAATGGCTCCAAATTTCGAATGATATTGCTCATCCCATTGTGGCATATGTATGGTTGTGGAGCCATCAGAAGTTATAATAATTTCTCTCTTCAAAATTAATGAATCAATAATTTCTTTATTTTCGGGATAGGACCAACACATCTTGTTTCATGGCATGTAATACAGGTATTTACTGACTTATTAAAATAAAAAACAAGAGAATCTGAATTAGATGAAAAAGTAGCTTTTTGATGATCAATAAACACCTTTGCCAAACTGTCAAATTCATTATCCCTATCAGAAGGGTTCGTCAATACAGCAGTATGAATTCTAGAAAATTCTATGGGAAACGTTAACAAGCTATCTTTATTAATTATCTGAGTTTTTACCGCCTTATTAACTTCATACATTTTACGCATTAACAAAGCCATTTCTGTAGGTTGATACATTACGGGTTCTTTATAAACCTGTTTTTTATTATTCACAAAATTACAAGATAGCATTACTATACTTATGATTAACAGCCCAATTCCTTTTTTCATTACTTTTTCATTAAAACACCATCGGCTTCAAAAGCATATGTATATTTTGGATCCTTAATCTTTGCGATTTCTTCTTCCGATTGACCTGCATCTTCTGCATAATGTTGTTGTTCCTTAACGGACATTTTTGTTACATA
>CAZJCZ010000005.1:20700-31051 GCA_964544575.1 uncultured Flavobacteriaceae bacterium
GACCTGCATCTTCTGCATAATGTTGTTGTTCCTTAACGGACATTTTTGTTACATAGGCTCTTCCGTCAACAATAACTTCTTTATTATCAGAATCTAAAGGCATAAAAAAACCATAATCAGTAAATTTAACCATTGATTCCTTTTCGTCACCTAAATCTAATTTCATCCAGCACCCTTTAGATTTACATACTTCATTTATGCTTGAGGCAAACTTAACATCAATTGTATCACCTTCTTTAAGTGTACTAAATTTTTCAACCATTGTTTCTTTAGAGATCACATTTTCGTCCGTAATCTTTTCGCCGAAAGATAAATAAGCGATAGATTCTTTTGGAGATTCTTGAGCCTTATTTTTTTGTTCTTTACAAGCTACTAATAAAACCAAACATGTAATTGTAATTAATATTTTTTTCATATTTATAAAATTTTAAGATTACAATATTAATACAAAATAGGCTATATCCAAATTACTTTTGACATAAAATATAGAATTAATTATAAGGCATATTTAGTCTATATGTTTCTTTAACTACTATAAAATTCTTACTTTTGTGTCATCTAAAACAGTTACTATGAGTACGGAAGTATCAACAAATATTGTTATTCACAAAGCTGAAAAAACTAAAATTTCTGAAATAGATTTTAACAACTTACCCTTTGGTAAATTCAGCACAGATCACATGCTAGTTTGTGATTATAAAGATGGTAAATGGCAACAATTACAGATTTTGCCATTTCAAAATATTAGTTTAGACCCATCAGCCAAGATTTTTCATTATGGACAATCAGTTTTCGAAGGTATGAAAGCTTATAAAGATGATAATGATCAAGTATGGTTATTCCGACCACTCGATAACCAAAAAAGAATCAATATTTCTTCAAAAAGATTGGCAATACCTGAATTTCCAGAAGAATATTTTATGAATGGTTTAAAAACCTTATTGCAAATTGATAGTGATTGGATCCCTAAAACCGAAGGCAGTTCTTTATATGTAAGGCCTTTTGTTTTTGCTACAGGAAATGGGTTTCATGCATCACCATCTGACGAATATAAATTTATCATTGCCTGTTCTCCTTCTGGTCCGTATTTTTCAGGAAAAGTAAAAGTCTTGATCGAAGAGAAATATTCTCGTTCTGCCAACGGAGGAGTAGGGTTTGCTAAAGCAGGAGGTAATTATGCCGGACAATTTTATCCAACACAACTCGCTATTGAAAAAGGATATCATCAAGTAATTTGGACAGATGACAACACTCATGAATTTATAGAAGAAGCGGGTGCGATGAACATTTTTATTCGAATTGGAGATACGTTGCTTACGGCTCCTATCAGTGACAGAATTTTAGATGGTATTACGCGTAGAAGTATTATAGAGATCGCAAAGGATGAAGGTATTAAAGTAGAAATTA
The DNA here is from genome assembly GCA_964544575.1 of uncultured Flavobacteriaceae bacterium. Lineage (GTDB taxonomy): Bacteria > Bacteroidota > Bacteroidia > Flavobacteriales > Flavobacteriaceae > Aureibaculum. The sequence continues at coordinate 22,108 of CAZJCZ010000005.1, forward strand.
GAAAAATCACAGTAAAAGAGCTAATTGAAGCATCAAATAATGGTTCATTAAAAGAAATGTTTGGCGCTGGTACTGCTGCAGTTATTTCTCCTATTTCTGTTTTTGGGCATCGAAATAAAGATTATGATCTACCAGAAATTGAGAATAGTTATGCTGCACACTTGAAAAAACGTATTACAGATATTCAATATAACCGCGCCGAAGATAAATTTGGTTGGCGTTATCTTGTAAAATAATATTTTAAAGGCTCTTTTTAAGAGCCTTTTTTATTTATCTAAAATTATCGAAATATTAGGTTTAAAATAATTTGGTCCTTTCATCACCTTGCCATCGTCACGGTAAATAGGTTTACCATCAGCACCTAATTTACTCATATTACTTCGCTGTATTTCATTAAAAACTTCTTCTATTTTATATTGCATTCCATGTTCTAAAATAGTACCACATAATATATACAGCATATCTCCTAAAGCATCTGCCACTTCAACCAGATCATTATTTCTGGCGGCCTCCAAATATTCTCGATTTTCTTCTTCCATTAAATCAAATCTCAATTGAAGTTTTTTCTCGGATAACTTAGCTATTGGTTCTTTTTCATAGCCAATACCAAAAGCTTTGTGAAACTTTTTTACAGCTTTTATCTTTTTTTTCATCTGTTTGTCTAAAAATATCTCATTAATAATCTTGTAGGAACAATTTTCATTACAAATGCGACCACTGCCCAACGTTTTGTAATGTATGTCTTACGTTTTTTATGCTTAATAGCGGTATAAATTTGTTTAGTAGCCTTTTCAACTGATGCCATCCAAAACGTATCTCCCTTTATAATATCAGTATCAACATAGCCGGGTAAAATATTCGTAACATGAATTTTAGCTCTTTTGGTTCGTTGAGCTTTCATCCATAAAGACTCTAGATAACTTGCCTGAAATGCCTTAGAGGCATGATATGCCGCAACCTGTCGGTTCCCTCGAATTGAAGCCACTGATGTTACTCCAACTAAATGACCATGGCCTTGCTCCTTAAAATAATTATAGGCAAGTTGATATACCATTGTTGCACCAACTACATTCGTCTGTAATGTAGGAAAATCTTTTTCCCATTCTAAATCGAAATTTGGCTGCATAATACCGGAATTATGTATTATCAGATCAATTTTGTCAAAAATGTCAGGCAAATCTTCAAATACTTTTTTAGTGGCTTCTATATCAGTTATATCATGTTGTTTAATTATATATTGCTCAGGCTTTTCAGATTGAATAATTTGCAAACGCTCTAAACGTCTGCCTGTAATCATTACTTTATAGCCATCCTCTACTAACAATTTAGCCAGTTCTTGACCAATACCAGAAGTAGCTCCAAATATCACAGCATTCTTGCTCATACATTTTAATTTTAATCAGCAAAAAACAGTATTTTTGCGCTGATAAATATAATAGAAAAATGTTTAGTACCGGGCAACAATTTTTTGCACTATTCTTTATTCTAGCTTTTGCAGCCCTTTTAATATGGAGCTACAGGAAAGACCTAAAACTGCATAAAAAATATTATAAAAATGTTTGGATCGTTGGGTTGGGTATTGTGTTGGTTATTGCTGCTTTTGCAATTATAACTTTCGTATTGCACGACTAATAAAATTACTTAGTTTTTACCGATATTATTTTAACAGGACACACTTCTTTAGCCTTAATCGAATTATCTAACATAGAATCATCTAAAGATTTTAGGGTATAAAATCCTTTTTTTTCTTTGGCATGAAGTAAAACTGCTTTTCCGTCCTTTTTTGACATTTGAAATTGAGCTGGTGCCAATTCAACACAATAATTACAACCGATACATTTAGCTCTTTGTAATGTTATAACAACCATTATGCTTGAGCAAATTCAGTTGCCACAATTTTATAAAGTTTATCAGATGGACGAATACGAAAATTCAATGGTATGGTAACAGAATCACCTTTGGAGGCATTTTCATCTTTAATATCGTTTACAAACATTTCTTCAATTTTCATTTCTTCCGCTCCTGTTGTTGGTCCTGTTATTAAAATAGTGTCACCCACATTAATATCATAGGCCTCAATTTTAAATTCACCAATATTTGCTTTTGGAAAATAATGCATGCCTTTACCCACATAAACTTTCTTTTGAGTTGCATGTGAACCAGATTCTTTGCTCCACTCCCCTAATTTTTGCCCTAAATAATATCCATTCCAAAATCCTCGGTTATATACTTTCTCCAATTCTTGCATCCACCCAATCACTTTCTCTTTATCATAAGTACCATTGGCAACGCTGTCAATAGCATCTCGGTAACATTTTATGACCTTTGCAACATATTCTGGAGCTCTACCTCTACCCTCAATTTTCAAAACTTTAATACCAGCATCACTTACTTGATCCAAAAAATCAATAGTACATAGATCTTTAGGCGACATAATATATTCATTATCAATCTCCATTTCAAATCCGGTTTCCTGATCAATAACCGTATATTTTTTTCTACAATTTTGTTTACAAGCCCCTCTATTGGCACTGGAATTATATGCATGTAAGCTCATATAACATTTACCAGAAACCGCCATACACAAAGCCCCGTGTCCAAAAATTTCGATCTCAACTAAACCCCCTGACGGACCTTTTATTTGTTCTTTCTCTATTTGTTCCGTAATCTTTTTAACCTGACGTAAACTCAACTCCCTGCTCAATACTATTGTGTCAGCGAACATAGCATAAAACTTAACCGTTTCAATATTTGTAATATTTATTTGGGTTGAAATATGCACTTCCATATTAACACTTCTAGCAACAGAGATAACAGCTTGATCCATTGCAATAACAGCGCTAATATTTGCCTCTTTAGCTTTGTTTATTAAAGTTTTAACAACGGAAAGGTCATGGTCATAAATTATCGTGTTTAATGTTAAATAAGTTCGCACTTTCTTTTCACCACATCTTCTGGAAATTTCCTGGAGATCATCTAAGGTAAAATTTATGGATGCTCTTGCACGCATATTCAATTGTTCAACTCCAAAATACACAGAATCCGCTCCATTGTCTATCGCTGCTTGTAAAGATTCAAAGTTTCCTGCCGGAGCCATTAATTCAATTCTATTACTCATCTCGGTATATTTTATTTTTTGTAGATCAGAACTTCAGACCGACCTTTTTTAAATATTTTATTGCTATTATGTGTTCCTTTTCGTAGCGCTTTTTGTTCTACATAAGGTAAATTGTAGACCTCCTTGCATTCCTTAGAGCAACAACCTTGCATTTTTTCTATACAGTCATCACATTGAATGAACAATAAATGACAAGCCTCGTTTTCGCAATTTACATGGTTATCACAAGATTTACCACATTGGTGACAATTCGAGATTATATCATCAGAAATCCGTTCACCTCTTCGATGGTCAAAAACAAAATTTTTCCCTATAAATTTATTCTCTAAACTATCAGCTTTTACCTGTCGTACGTATTCAATGATACCACCTTCAAGTTGAAATACATTTTTAAATCCTTTATGCTTATAGTAAGCACTTGCTTTTTCACATCGAATACCTCCAGTGCAATACATTACTAAGTTTTTATCCTCTTTATGATCTTTCAAGTCGCTTTCAATAATATCTAAAGAAGCTCTAAAAGTATCTACATCAGGCGTAACAGCACCAACGAAGTGCCCAATTTCACTTTCATAATGATTACGCATATCGACACAGACGGTATTCGGGTCTAACAACAATTCGTTAAATTCTTTTGCTTTTAAATGAACGCCAATATTAGTGACATCAAATGTTTCATCATTTAATCCGTCAGCAACTATTTTTTGGCGCACTTTAACTTTTAATTTTAAAAAAGATTTATTATCCTGTTCAACAGCAATATTCAGTCGTACATTCTTTAAGAAAGGAATACTATCCAGGTGAAACTTGAAATCATCAAAACTATCGGCAGGCACAGAAAGTTGTGCATTGATTCCCTCATGAGCCACATAAATTCTTCCAAGAACATCTAATTCGTTCCAGGCTATAAATAAATAATTTCTGAGTAATTGTGGATTACCAATGTTGGCATATTGATAGAAAGATAATGTTAAGCGTTGTTTACCTGCACGCTCAATTAACATTGCTCTTTCTTTAGCGCTTAATGTATTGTACAGTTGCATACTATACTAATTTTAAGTTTTAAAGAATGATTTATTATAAAATTTGTGCAAAAATAAGGTTTTCAGGCCTTTAATTAAAAAATTTACAACATTTTAATCAAATTTGATAGATTTTAAACTTTAGCAAATTTTTAAATAAAAAGTTATTATAACTATTAATCTTTTTATGACCTTTGCATTCTAAATTATTAAAATTTTAATAAATATGAGAATAGCAGTAGTTGGGGCAACCGGAATGGTAGGAACTGTAATGTTAAAAGCATTAGAAGAACGAAATTTTCCAGTTACAGAATTGATCCCAGTGGCTTCAGCAAAATCTGTTGGTAAAAAAGTAACCTTTAAAGGCGACGACTATACAATTGTTGGTTTGCAACAAGCAGTTGACATGCAGCCTGATATTGCTTTATTTTCAGCAGGAGGTGGCACTTCATTAGAATGGGCGCCAAAATTTGCGGATGTAGGAACTACTGTTGTTGACAACTCTTCTGCCTGGCGAATGGATGAAAATAAAAAATTAGTAGTCCCAGAAATTAATGCCAATTCATTGACAGAAGATGATAAAATTATTGCGAATCCTAATTGCTCTACCATTCAAATGGTTGTAGCTTTAGCCCCATTGCATCGAAAATATAAGATCAAAAGATTGGTAATATCTACCTATCAATCTATTACGGGTACCGGAGTAAAAGCCGTACAGCAATTAGAAAATGAATATAAAGGAGAAAAAGGAGAAATGGCATATCACTATCCTATTCATAGAAATGCAATACCACATTGCGATGTGTTTGAAGACAATGGTTACACCAAAGAAGAAATGAAATTGGTGAGAGAAACTCAAAAGATCTTAAATGACAAGTCTATTGCGGTTACCGCTACTGCTGTTAGAATTCCTGTTGTAGGAGGGCACAGTGAAAATGTAAACATTGAATTCGAAAATGACTTTGACGTTGCAGAGATTAGAAAACTTTTAAATGAAAGTCCCGGTGTGACCGTACAAGATAATATTGATACTAATACCTACCCAATGCCAATTTATGCTGAAGGTAAAGATGATGTTTTTGTTGGAAGGATTCGAAGAGATCTATCTCAGCCAAAGACCTTAAATATGTGGATAGTATCAGATAATCTTCGCAAAGGTGCAGCGACTAATACTATACAAATTGCTGAATACCTAGTTGAACACAATTTGATAAATAATAAAGTAGTTTCTTAAATAACTATTTCTGATAAAAAAATGCCCGATTAAATCGGGCATTTTTTTATTTTGATGCTTTTAAAACATCTTTAATAATTTCTTCTAATTGTTGCTTCGGCAAAGCTCCCTGAGCCATTTGAGGTTGCCCCTCTTTTGGACAAAATAGCATTGATGGAATACTTCTTATAGCAAAGGCCGCAGAAAGTTCTTGTTGCGCTTCAGTATCTACTTTGTAGATATTTACTTTCCCTTTATACTCTTCACCTAATTCTTCTAATATCGGTGCCACCATTTTACAAGGTCCGCACCAATCTGCGTAAAAATCTATGATACATGGCAAATCACCTTCAAATTTCCACTCTTTATTTTTTTCGAAATTAAAAACTTTTTCTAAAAAAGTTTCTTTAGTCAATAATTCTGTCATTTTTGTTTTTTTTAATGTTGGCGCAATAACCATTCCGCTAATTTTATGCGACAAAGTGACGCAATTTAAACGTATATTATTGTTACTTAAGTTACATTTTGTTAGAATTTAGTAACTTGTACGTCTAAATCAAAGATACTAACTAAAATTTTTATTATGAATTCAAAAGTCACTACGGCCCTTCGCCTTGTTTTGGGTCTAATTTTAATTGTTTTTGGCGCTAACAAATTCTTAAATTTTATGCCGATGCCTGAACTTACCGGAGGCGCTGCCGATTTTATGGGAGCACTAGGCAATACCGGTTATATGTTCCCTCTTATTGGTGCTCTTGAAGTTATTACTGGTCTTTTATTAATTTTTAATAAATGGGTACCATTTGCATTGGTTGTAATAGCACCTCTAGCTGTAAATATGTTGTTATATCATTTAAAGTTTGACTTGGCCGGAATTGGTGGGGCAGCTGTAGTTTCTTTATTGACAGTTGTACTGATTTATTTTAATTGGAATCATTATAAATCGCTGTTCTAAAAAGCAAAATTTATTAATATTTTATGAAGGCATATCAAGTTGATATGCCTTTTTTTTATACTTTTGTACGACTTCAAATTAAAAATATTAATCACCTAATGTGCTGTCGTATAATCTTTTTTGAAACTAATGGTTATTATGGCAAATTCCTTCTGATTAATTAAAAACAATAAATAATAAACCAATGAAAAAACTAGCATTTCTTTTTTTGACAATCTTATTAATTATTTCATGTAAAAATGAAAATAAAACTGAACTCTCAATGGAATTAACCTATCCGGAAACTAAAAAAGTAGATACTGTGGACACTTATTTTGATGCCGAGGTGAAAGATCCATATCGCTGGTTAGAAGATGATATGTCTGAAGAAACAGGAGATTGGGTAGAAGCTCAAAACAAAGTTACTTTTGGATATTTAGATAAAATACCATATCGCTCAGAATTAAAAAATAGGTTAGAAAAATTATGGAATTACGAAAAATTGACTCGTCCATTTAAGGAGGGAGATTTTACGTATTTCAGAAAGAATGACGGACTTCAAAACCAATATGTCGTTTATCGAAAAAAAGAAGATGGTAAAGAAGAAATATTTTTAGATCCAAATACTTTTTCTGAAGATGGCACTACATCATTAGGATCGTTAAGTTTCTCAAAAGATGGTTCTATGGCCGCTTATTCCATCTCAGAAGGGGGATCTGACTGGAGAAAAGTTATCGTATTTGATGCGATCAATAAAGAAATCAAAGGAGACACCATTATAGATGTAAAATTTAGTGGGCTTGCATGGAAAAATAACGAAGGGTTTTACTATTCGAGCTATGATAAACCTAAAGGTAGTGAGCTATCAGCTAAAACCGACCAGCATAAATTATATTATCACGAATTGGGTTCTTTACAAAAAGATGACCAACTTATCTTTGGTGGTATTCCTGCTGAAAAACATCGATATGTTGGTGGCTATTTAACTGAAGATCATAGATACTTAGTAATTACAGCTTCCATATCAACTTCTGGAAATAAACTCTATCTTAAAGATTTAACTGATCCTAATTCTAAATTAGTTACTGTTTTAGATCATACAGAAAGCGATACTTATATCATAGATAATCGTGGGAGTAAATTATATTTATCCACGAATCTAAACGCTCCAAATCAAAAAGTAGTGAGTGTAGACGCTAGCAATCCATCTTCAGATAACTGGAAGGATTTTATCCCAGAAACTGAAAATGTACTAAGCCCGTCATCTGGTGGAGGATATTTCTTCGCTGAATATATGGTTGATGCAGTTTCAAAAGTATTTCAATATGATATGGACGGAAAACTAATTAGAGAAATAAAATTACCAGGAGTAGGAAGTGCTGGTGGTTTTGGAGGTAAAATGGAGGAAAAAGAAATGTATTTCTCTTTTACCAATTATAATACTCCAGGTGCTATGTATAAATTTGATGCGGACTCAGGCAATTACGATTTATATTGGAAACCTGAGATCGATTTCAATCCAGAAAATTATGAATCAAATCAGGTATTCTATACATCAAAAGATGGTACTAAAATCCCTATGATCATTACACATAAAAAAGGATTAGAATTAAATGGGAAAAACCCAACAATTCTGTATGGTTATGGTGGTTTTAATATTAGTTTAACACCTAGTTTTAGTATTACTAACGCCGTTTGGATGGAACAAGGTGGCATTTTTGCTGTACCTAATCTACGCGGTGGCGGTGAATATGGTAAAGCTTGGCATGATGCGGGGACACAAATGAAAAAACAAAATGTATTTGACGATTTTATTGCTGCGGCTGAATATTTAATTGAAAAGAACTATACATCTTCAGATTATCTGGCAATTCGTGGAGGATCTAACGGAGGTTTATTGGTTGGCGCCGTAATGACTCAACGCCCTGAATTAATGAAAGTAGCTTTACCTGCTGTGGGTGTTTTAGATATGCTACGTTATCATACGTTTACTGCAGGGGCTGGTTGGGCTTATGATTATGGCACCTCTGAACAAAGTAAAGAGATGTTTGAATATATAAAAGGGTATTCTCCTGTACATAATGTAAAAGAAGGAGTGCAGTACCCAGCAACTTTGGTTACTACGGGAGATCATGATGATAGAGTGGTTCCTGCTCATAGCTTTAAATTTGCAGCAGAATTACAAGCAAAACAAGCAGGTAATAACCCTACACTCATAAGAATTGAAACCAAAGCAGGTCATGGAGCCGGTACACCAGTTACTAAAACCATAGAACAATATGCTGACATTTTTGGATTTACATTGTATAATATGGGAATTAAAGAATTGAATTCTACATATAAAGACTAATAACTCAATTAATACTTTTATTTAATAATTCCCGCTATATGCGGGAATTATTATTTTAGAAGACTTCCTGAATGACATATTGATGATTAAAATCAAATGCATTTCCCATGCTTTTGCCTAACAACAATTTTCCAATAGGTGAGGCTGTGGAAACAGCAAAATATTTTATCCCTAAAATGTTAATCTCTCCGGCACTAATAGCTAAAAAGTAATTTGCGTGATTGGTTATGACAACACTACCTAATTTTATGGCCTCCGAAATATCATCTATCCTAATTTTAGATAAAACCATTTTCATTTCATGAAT
>CAZJCZ010000006.1:0-30816 GCA_964544575.1 uncultured Flavobacteriaceae bacterium
TGTTTTCTTATTTTATTCCAGTTTGCTATATCAGTCATTTGTCTCCTTAATTAACGCGCTATATTCAATTACCGTTTCTGTATTCAAGATCTCAACCGGATTATTTCATGATCCTTCAAGCCCCAAATAGACAATCAAAAATATATACTTTGCATTTTATAACCTAATTCTCACTAAAAAAGCAAGTTTTATTGTTTTATCGGTTTTGAACCAATTATTGATTCACTTTTGATCTTGACAGGTTATATTATGATCCTTAGAATTCCGTAGTCTAAATGAAAAGTTGCAAACCTTCAATTTGCTCTTTATTTTATTTTCACTTCGGTTTGAGAGCAAGTTCGCAGGATTGAGCTCGAATCTCTCACTCATCCTAGCGCTCCGCGCTGAAAATAAAAAGCTGCTGAAAACAAAAGCAAGCTATGTTTTTTAGCTTGCTTTATATTTACTCGTGACCTCGACAGGATTGGCTTTGCCCTTCCTGACAAAGCTCCGCTTTGAAAATTAAAAAAACAATTACATCGCTATTTTCCAAAAAAGAAGCGAGCTCCTTTTTTGGAACTCGCTTGCAATGGAACCTTTTTTTGATTCATTCGTGACCTCGACAAGATTCAAACTTGTAACCTCTTGAGCCGTAATCAAGTGCGCTATTCAGTTGCGCCACGAGGCCGTTTTTATGGGCAGCAAATATATTTCTTTTTTAATGAAATGAAAAAATTATTGAATACTTATTTAAGAGTTAATAAGCTTTTTAAATTTTTCAAGTATTGGAGTGGCTTTTTCTTTATCTTCTTCATAAATAAATAGCTCAACTTGTGATGGAGAACCACCATAAAACCCAGATCGTATTCCAGATTGAAAGTTGTTTTTAACCAATGAAGGTATTTTAAAATCATCTAGATCTAATTGCAATCTTTGTATTTCAATTAATGAACCGGTAAATAACTTAGTATGTTTAGAATGTTCGTCCATAGCTTTATGACTTTAGTTAAAGATACAAAATTTATTAGTATTAATCTAAGCTGTTTTTAGTAATATAATACCTCCAACCTATTAAGGCTAATTGTATTTTAGAGGCTTGGCCCATATCTAATTGCCTTTTAGTTAAACTCGGTAAAAGCAATTTATTAATTTTCGCAGCAGTTTTAAAAACTTGTTTCTTCATGTTCACAAAGCTAAACAAAAAACTCTTGAAGTTGATCAAGAGTTACACTGATGAATTTTATGGTTACATCTTTTTTGTTTAAATAGGTTTTAATAAAAATTTAATAGTGCTTTTTATAGTTTTACCAAATCCCCACCTTTTTCAACATAAAGAGCCCTTTTATAAATCTTTAAAAGGGCTCTTTAAAATGGTAGTCTTTTTTGAGAAAGCTTATTATTTTTTGGTAGTTATAACGATTACTCCGGCCTTCCCTTTTTCGCCATATTTTTCAATCGCCTTCTTACCTTTAAACACATTCATCGCTGCAATTTTATCAGGATCTAATTCTTCCATCTCTTTTTTAGTAAACTCTTTGCCGTCTACTAAAATTAATGGTTCGTTATCGTTATCACCTTCTGAAATAAATACCAAATTACCTTTACCGTCACCTTTTTTACTTGTTATTTTAATAACCTCAGTTCTAACTTCTTTTCCATCATCGTCCATTTCAATGTGAATTTCATGTTCTTCATCACTATCGTGATCTTTGTCTATATCAATGACCATCCTTTTTGTGATTACTTTAGTTGTATCCCCATCTTTAGTTATCCACACATTAGTTGTTTCGTCATCATCATCTTCATGTATTGTAAAAACATGACCTTCACCTTTATGCTTAATATTTTTAATAATTTTATTTGAAAAATGGTAAGCATCGCCATGACCTCGATCGCTAGAACCTATGCTTAAGTTATTATTTTCGTTGTCAAATGATATTTGAATTGGATTAATACCCTCGTCATTATCAGAAGCATAAGAAGCTGATGCTTTTCCATTGCTTGTCTTTGCATCAATTTTAATGGCTGTTATTTCATCTTTACTATTTCTTTTGATACCATTAAACTTTACGTTAAGCCCCTTTTCTGCAAAAGTTTCAGTAACTTTTTTTAGATCGTCTCCACTACTTTCTTTAGAGATGAGCAATTCAATAATTTCAACATTTATTTCTATAAACCCCTTTTTAACTTTTTTCTTTTGAGCAATGGTCGTAGTATTGAAAGCGAAGACAAAAGCTAATAATAATGGTGTTATTAAGGCAATTTTCCATTGCGACTTCCTGTTTGATCTTGTTTTGTGTAGCATAATTATTCGTTTTTTTAATAGTGAATTATAAAAATTATTGGCTAAAGCCATTTGATATTGGGGTATACTTGTTTTTAATAATAATTGTTGATATGATTGTTGTGAATATGATATTTTTTGGGCTAGTTCATCAGCAATGAATTCTAAGTTTTGCTCCATTTCTTTTTTATACAACCAGGCAAAAGGGTTAAACCATTGTAAGGCGATTAATAAATTGGTAATAAGTGTGTCAAAGGAATGATGCTGGTTAACATGTACTTTTTCATGTGCCAAAATTTGATCGAGTTCGTTTTGAGTAAATTGAGCGGGATTGTATACAATATAGTTGAAAAAGGAAAAAGGAGATGTTTCACTTTCAGTTTCAACATAATAATAGTTTCCAACTTTTACCCTGTCATTTTTAAGAATTAAAAAACCTAGAGATATAAATTGGTTTACAAGTCTTACCAGAAAAATAATCGTTACAATAAGATAAATATACGAAGCAATTACTACCCAATTAATTGAAGATTCTGAACCCAGATTTGAATTTGTGGTAAATTTGTTAGGTATAATTTGCGTAAGTTGAGAGGATTCTATATCAACATAAATTGGAATAATTATAAATGGCAGAACAATGGCTAATACAATTCCTGATAATAAAAAATACCGGTTTGTTTGAAAGTATGTTTCCTTCTGTAATATAAATCTATAAAAGCCATAAAATATCATAATTATGACCGCAGGTTTCCATAAGTAGGTTAAAAGAGCGTCCATAACTATTCAATTTTTTTTTGTTCAATTAAATCGATAATTTCTTTTAATTCTTCAATGCTTATTTTCTCTTCTTTGGCAAAAAATGAAACCGCGTTTTTATATGAGTTTTCAAAATAATTTGTAATTGTTTTATTCATGAAATTCTTACGGTATTCTTCTTTTAAAACTAAAGGATAATATTCATGAGTTTTACCATAGGCAATGTGCTTGACATATCCTTTCTCTTCCATTTTTCTTATGATAGTAGAAATAGTATTATAATGTGGCTTTGGGCTGGGTAATTTTGAAACTACATCTTTTACAAAACCTTTTTTTAGTTGCCATAAAACTTGTAGAATTTCCTCTTCCTTATTAGTTAATTTTTCCATACAGCCTAATTTTAACAACAAACATAACTATATATTTAGTTATAGAACTATAAAAATAGTTAATTAACTAAATTTTAAGATTTTTCATTACAGGTTTAGTTTATTAAAAAAATCAAATGGTATATTTACGCTTTTAAAATTTATATGAGTATTTTACTTATTATTCTTGGATTTTTATTGCTTGTATTGGGGGGTGAGTTTTTAGTTCGATCTTCAGTAGGGTTATCCTTTAAACTGAATTTATCAAAGTTGGTCATTGGTATGACAGTTGTTTCTTTTGCTACCTCGGCACCTGAACTATTGGTTAGTTTACAAGCAGCACTTAACGGTTCTGAAGATTTAGCGTTAGGTAATGTAATAGGCTCAAATATTGCAAACATTGCCCTTGTTTTAGGAATTACGGCTATTATTACACCTTTAGTGGTTGGTACAGATTTTTACAAAATGAACTGGCCAGCCATGATGATATTTTCGATTGTATTGTACTTTTTTTTAAAAAATGATTTTGTTTTAAGTAGATTCGAAGGCATCATTTTATTTGTAGGACTTATTGCCTTTATAATTTTGATGATTGTAAAAGCTAAAATAGACAAAACCATAAAAGTTGAAGAAGTTGACGAAGCTTTAATGGAAACATCTTATGCTAAGATATTTATTTGGCTAGTAATTGGCGGTGGGGCATTATATTTTGGTGCTGACTTTTTAGTAGACGGATCTAAGGAAATTGCACTTAACTTAGGCATCAGTGAGCGGGTTATTGGTTTAAGTGTTGTTGCCGTTGGTACGAGCATACCAGAGTTGGCGGCTTCTATTATTGCGGCAAAAAGAGGCGAAAAAGCCATTTCATTGGGGAATTTAATTGGTTCTAATATCTTTAATATTGGTTCAGTTCTTGGATTAACGGCTATGATAAAACCTATTCAAGTAATAGATAAAGGGATAATTACTAAAGATATTTTTTGGATGATTGCTATTGCTGCGATTTTAATTCCATTAGTGCTTTTACCTAAAAAATATAAAATTTCTCGTTTAAAAGGCATCTTACTTTTTTCTGTATATATTATTTTTCTATACATTGAATTTTCAACTTGATAAAAAAGAGGGGTCAAAACACATAATATAACATATTTTGCCTCATAACCTCTATTTTTAGGGGGATTGTCAGTGTAAATTCATTTTTTTTAATATTTTTACGCTTTCAAATTTTAAATCTTTAAAAAATGGCTGTACTACGATTTGATGCACTAAAACAAACATTAAAAAGAAAACCTATAAAAGTTAACGAAAGCAAAACACGTTCAGAGTTGTTTGGTAAAAACGTATTTGATGAAAATTCGATGCGCCGATATTTAACCAAAGATGCCTTTAAAGGGGTAAGGAGTGCCATTGAGCATGGTACTAAAATTGACAGAAAAATTGCGGATCAAGTTTCGTCTTCAATGAAAGATTGGGCACTTAAAAAAGGAGCTACCCATTATACACACTGGTTTCAACCCTTAACCGGAGGTACTGCTGAAAAGCATGATGCTTTTTTTGAACCTATTGGCGGCGGATTGGCTATCGAAAAATTTGGTGGCGATCAATTAGTGCAACAAGAACCTGATGCATCTAGTTTTCCGAGTGGAGGAGTAAGAAATACCTTTGAGGCAAGAGGTTATACAGCATGGGATCCTACATCTCCGGCTTTTGTCTACGGTTCAACGCTTTGTATCCCTACAGTATTTGTGGCGTACACAGGTGAAGCCTTAGATTATAAGACGCCGTTATTAAGAGCACTTTCTGCCGTTGATGATGCTGCTACAGCCGTTTGTAAATATTTTGATAAGAATGTAAAAAAAGTTACATCGTCATTAGGTTGGGAGCAGGAATATTTTTTAATTGATAAAGCCTTGGCTGCGAGCCGACCTGATATTACTTTAACAGGGAGAACATTGTTAGGGCATTCACCAGCAAAAGGACAACAATTAGATGATCATTATTTTGGGTCAATTCCGAATAGGGCATTGAATTTTATGCGCGATTTAGAGCAAGAATGTATGTTGTTGGGTATACCGGTGAAAACCAGACATAACGAGGTAGCTCCAAATCAATTTGAATTAGCTCCAATTTACGAAGAGTCAAATTTAGCTGTAGACCATAATTCCTTATTGATGGATGTTATGGGAAAAGTTGCTTCTAAACATCAATTTAAAGTGTTGTTGCATGAAAAACCATTTGCAGGAATAAACGGATCAGGTAAACACAATAACTGGTCTTTATCAACTAATACAGGTGTGAATTTACTGGCTCCTGGTAAAACACCCATGAGTAGTCTTCAATTCTTGACTTTCTTTATAAATACTATTAAAGCCGTTCATGATAATGAAGAACTATTAAGAGCGGCCATTGCTTCTGCAAGCAATGATCACAGATTAGGAGCAAATGAAGCACCACCAGCTATAATTTCTGTTTTTATAGGTGAACAATTAACCAAAGTCTTAAAAAATCTGGAAACTGTTACTAAAGGTAAATTATCACCTGAAGAAAAAACCGACCTTAAATTAAATGTGGTTGGTAAAATTCCTGATGTTTTATTAGATAATACAGATAGAAATAGAACTTCGCCGTTTGCATTTACCGGGAATAAATTTGAATTTAGGGCTGTAGGCTCAACGGCTAATTGCGCTAATCCGATGACAGTATTAAATACAATCGTAGCGAAACAGTTAAAAGAGTTTAAAGTTGAAGTTGATAAATTAATTAAAACTAAAGACTTAAAGAAAGATGAAGCGGTATTTAATGTGTTGAGAGAATACATTAAATCTTCAAAAAATATTTTGTTTGAAGGTAATGGATATAGCGATGAGTGGGAAAAAGAGGCTAAAAAAAGAGGCTTGAGTAATAACAAAACTACTCCTGTTGCTTTAAAGGCTAGAATATCTAAAAAAGCGATCGATCTTTTTGAAGAGATGAATGTAATGAGTAAGATTGAGGCTGAAGCCCGGCATGAAATTGAGTTGGATGAATATACAATGCGTATTCAAATTGAAGGAAGAGTGTTAGGTGATATTGCAAATAATCATATAGTACCTACTGCTGTTCAATATCAAAATACCCTAATAAAAAATGTAAAAGGGCTCAAAGAAATTTTTGGTGCTAACTTTAAGAAAATTGCCGCTGAGCAAATCGATTTGATTGAAAAAATATCTGGTCATATAGCGGGCATTAGCTCTAAAGTTGAACTAATGATCAATGAGCGCAAAAAAGCCAATAAACTAGAAGGTCAGAAAGCAGCAGAGGCCTATTGTAATAAAGTAAAACCATATTTTGATGAGATTCGTTATCATTGCGATAAATTAGAATTGATGGTTGATGATGAGCTTTGGCCTTTAACTAAATATAGGGAGCTGATATTTACTCGTTAAAAATTTTAAATAAAGTAGAAATCCCGCTAAAGGCGGGATTTTTTTGCAGTTTATAGTATTAAACATGCTCGATCTAAAAATGGCCTAAACTCGAATCATAACAAATTTGTAACACTAGTTACAACAAAGAAATATTTTATTGTTTTCTTTGCAAAAAAATAAAATACAAAAATGGGAATATTCAATTTTTTTGGCTTAGGCAATAATGATAGCGAAAAAGTAGCCGAATTTATTCAAAATGGAGCGGTTATTATAGATGTTAGAACACCAGCAGAATTTGCAGATGGCCATGCAGATGGATCTGTTAATATTCCTTTAAGCGAAGTTGCCGGTCAGATAAAGAAGATCAAAAAATATAATAAACCCATTATTACCTGTTGCAGGAGTGGAGCCCGAAGTGGAACTGCAGCTAATATTTTGAACAATAATGGCATAGACTCCATAAATGGAGGGCCTTGGCAAAACGTGGCAAATCAACTATAAGGAATAGTTATTTAAAGTTAATTTTGGGTAGTGTTGTTTGAAGATGCCTAATTTTAGCATCAATGCTATCTAAAAATTCAGCGTGTTGTTTGCTGTCAGGATTAAAAGGTTTATGAGTTAAATCTTTTTGGATAGAATTTACTTCGTCCATTATTTTAACAGCATTATCTGATATCCAAGTATCCCTAAATCTTTCCCAAATATATTGAATTGCAGTAGCGTTTGGGTGAATCATATCTTCAGCATAAAAACGATAATCTCTAAGCTCATCCATCATAATTTCATACGAAGGGAAATAGTGAATTTTATCTTTAGGATCAGTTACTTCATGTATTGCAGAAAGTAAATGTGCCTTACTTAATTTATTTTCAATAAATCCATTTTTTAAATGACGAATTGGAGATAATGTGAAAATGATAGAAACGTCTTTTTTTAAACTTTTGATCAATGAAATAGCGGCATCCAGGCTTTCAGTAATTTCATTGATGGTCAGCAATTCTTTAGAAAACTTTTTTTGAGGTATTTTATGGCAATTAGCAACTATAATATCGGTTTCAATATAACGATACACCCAAGAAGTCCCTAAGGTTATAATAATGTGTGTAGCCTCCTGTAATTGCTTATTAGAGTGTTTAACAGCGCTATTTATGGATGCTAATAATTCATTTTTTGATGATGAACTTAAAACGGAATGTGTTTCAAAGCTATGCCATATTTCATTGTGACAAAAAACATCTTTATCACTGAACTGTTTTTCATTGACACTATTTAAAATAAAATTTTCAATGGCAATTGGGTGAAAAAGAATCCCAAAAGGATTAACTAAGTTGTTAAATTTAAAATAGGCAAGCTTTTCACCAATATTGTCAGAAAAACAGGAACCTAATAAAACCAACTTGGAATCATAATCAATTAAATTACGTTCTTTGAGTAAAGGTATTTCAGTTCTTAATTGCATTTATTTTATATAATCTCTTGCTTTTAAAAGAGCATCTTTTATTCCTTTAGGATTTTTTCCTCCTGCAGTAGCATAAAAGGGTTGGCCGCCACCGCCTCCTTGTATTAATTTTCCGAGTTCCCTAACTATTACGCCGGCATTGAGCTTATCACTAACAATGTTTTTTGAAATGTAAACAGTAAGCATGGGCTTATTATCAATATTAGATCCAGAAATAAAGAATAAATTGTCAAACTCACTACCTAATTGAAAAGCCAAATCTTTAATTGTAGATTGATCTAAATTAATTTCTGCGGCTAAAAAATTAATATCATTAATTAATTCGACCTTATTTTTTAATTCATATTTAAGATATGAGGCTTTATCTTTTAGCAAGTTGTCAATCTGTTTCTTTTGCTTAGTATTTTCCAGCTGTAATGCCTTTACAGATTCAACAGGACTTAATGAGCTTTTAAATAAGTCTTTAATTTCATAAAAAGCTCTATTATTTTCGTGGAAAAAATCTTTTACTGCATCAGAAGTAATGGCTTCAATTCTTCTTATACCTGCCGCAATAGCACTTTCTGTTGTGATCTTAAAATGCCAAATATCGCCGGTGTTTTGCACATGCGTACCACCACAAAGTTCAATAGATTTTCCAAAACGAATAGAGCGAACAGTATCGCCATATTTTTCGCCAAACAAGGCCATGGCACCTTCCTCTATTGCCGCTTTCATAGTGGTATTTCTACTTTCTTGAAGAGAAAGTTTATTGTTGATCCTTGCATTTACAAAATCTTCAACGTCACGCAATTCTTGCACTGTTAATTTAGAAAAATGAGAAAAGTCAAAACGTAAATGTTTTGAGTGTACGGCTGAACCTTTTTGTTCGACATGTTTGCCTAAAATTTCTCGTAATGCCTGATGAAGTAAATGTGTAGCTGTATGATTGCAGGCAGTCCTAAATCGTTGTTTATCATCTACAACAACTTTAAAGGTCTCGGTTGGATCTTTAGGTAAATCTTTAGTGAAATGAATGATCAGATTGTTCTCCTTTTTTGTATCAAGGATATAAATAACATTTCCGTTTGGAACTTCTAAATATCCTTTATCACCAACTTGGCCACCACCTTCAGGATAAAAGGGCGTAAGATTAAATACTAGTTGATAAAATTTACCGTCTTTTTTTGAAGTAACTTTTCGATATCTGGTAATTTTAATTTCAGCTTCTAGTGAATCATAACCGATAAACTCTTCGTCATCATCATCTTGAAGTATTTTCCAATCACTCGTGTCAACTTCAGCAGCAGAGCGTGATCTATTTTTTTGATTTTCCATGGCCTTTATGAAGGCCTCTTTATCTAATTCTAATTTTTTTTCTCTTAAGATCAGTGCTGTTAAATCGACCGGAAAACCGAAAGTATCATATAATTTAAAAACCTTGTTTCCAGAAACTATTTTACCTTTGGTTTCATCTACGATGTTATCTAATAGTAAAAGGCCTTGATCTAGTGTTCGTAAAAAAGAAAGCTCTTCTTCTTTGATAACATTATGAATTAATTGCTGTTGAGATTTTAATTCACTAAACGTATTACTCATTTGTTTACATAACACATTTACAAGTTTATATATAAATGGTTCTTTTTGATCTAAAAAAGTAAATCCATAACGGATGGCTCTCCGTAAAATACGTCTGATCACATAACCAGCGCCATTATTTGAAGGTAATTGGCCATCTGCAATAGCAAATGCAACGGCTCGTATATGATCTGCAATAACTCGTATAGCAATATCTGATTTTATATGAGTGCCATATTCTGTTTGAGTAATCGTTTCAATTTCTCTAATTAAAGGAGTAAAAACATCAGTATCATAATTTGAAGTTACATCCTGCAATACCATGCATAGACGTTCAAAGCCCATTCCGGTATCAATATGTTTTGCCGGCAAATCTTCTAAAGTACCATCAGCCTTTCGGTTGTATTCGATAAATACCAAATTCCAGATCTCAATAACTTGAGGATGGTCTTTGTTAACTAAATTTTTTCCAGAAAATTTTGCTTTTTCTTCATCAGAACGAATATCTACATGAATTTCTGAACAAGGTCCGCAGGGCCCTTGAGCACCCATTTCCCAAAAATTATCCTTTTTGTCGCCTAACAAGATCCTATCTTCGTCAATATGTGTTTTCCAAAAATCAAAAGCTTCTTGGTCAAAAGCTAAGTTTTCGTCTTTGGCACCTTCAAAAACAGTTACATATAAATTGTCTTTATCAATTTTATAAACATCCACAAGCAATTCCCATGCCCATGCAATAGCTTCTTTCTTAAAATAATCACCAAAACTCCAATTTCCTAACATTTCGAACATGGTATGATGATATGTATCTATACCAACTTCTTCCAGATCATTATGTTTACCAGATACTCTTAAACATTTTTGTGTGTCAGCAACTCGTTTTATTTCTACTTTTTTTTGACCTAAAAAAAATTCTTTGAATGGAACCATTCCGGCATTATTAAACATAAGGGTAGGATCTTCTTTAAGAACTATAGGAGCCGAAGGCACTATTTTATGCTGTTTATTTTTAAAAAAGTCTAAAAATTGTTGTCTAATTTCTTGCGACGTCATACAGTGTTAATTAAAAGCTAAAACAAATGAGTGTTTTTAAAGTTGCGAAACATTTTGTAAATTTGTTCGTTATGCAAAAATAAGGCAAAGTTTTGCTTGTTTAAAGCTACAAAAATAGTACAATTTATAATATGGCTAAAGTAAAATATTATTACGATTCAGATACCCTATCTTATAGAAAGATAGAGCTGCGTAAACGTGATAAATTTAAAAGAATGTTAGGGTTCTTATTAAGTTCTATTATAATGGGATTATTTTTAATGTTCATAACATTTCAATTTATTGAATCACCTAAAGAAAAAACTCAAAAAAGAGAGCTTGAAAATATGGAGCTTAACTATGGCTTAATAAATAAAAAAATGAGCCAGGTAGAACAAGTTTTGGAAGGTATTCAGCATAGAGATAATGAGATATACCGTTTATATTTTGAAACAAATCCAATACCTGAAGAGCAAAGAAAGGCAGGTTTTGGAGGTGTTAACAGATATAAATCTTTAGAAGGATTTGAAAATTCAGACATGATTATCGATGTTTCTAAAAACATGGATATTTTATCTAAACAACTTTATATACAATCAAAATCGTTAGATGAAATTATCAATTTAGCAGAAGATAAAGAAAAATTACTCGCCAGCATACCGGCGATTCAGCCTATAAGAAAAGAAGACTTATCTAGAATGGCGTCTGGATATGGATGGCGATCTGACCCATTTACCAAGGCTCGTAAAAAACATAATGGTATGGATTTCACGGCTCCTACTGGAACACCCATTTACGCTACTGGTAATGGTAGAGTGAAAAGAGCGGATAATACTGCATCAGGTTTTGGTCAGCATATTGAAATTGACCATGGATATGGATATAAAACCATTTATGCACATTTGAGCAAATACAATGTTAAAAGGGGGCAAAACGTGAGTCGAGGTGATCTCATTGGTTTTGTAGGTAATACAGGACGTTCTGTAGGACCCCATTTGCATTATGAAGTACACAAAAATGGAAGACCCATTAATCCTATTAATTTCTATTATGGAAATTTAACTCCTGAAGAGTTCAAAGAAATGTTGAAAACAGCTTCTCAGGAAGGCCAATCTTACGACTAATGCATATAAATTTACCAGATAAAAGATACTATAGAATTGGCGAAGTTGCTAAGGCATTTAATGTTAACGCTTCACTTATTCGTTTTTGGGATAAAGAGTTTGACGCCATTAAACCCAAAAAAAATAATAAAGGGAATAGACTTTTCACACAAGAGGATATTAGTAATCTTCAAATGATATACCACCTTGTAAAAGAAAAAGGTTTTACCTTGGAAGGTGCTAGAAAGAAGCTAAAATCTAAGCCTGAAAAAATAAAAGACAATCATTCCATCATTTCTAGATTAGAGGCTATAAAAGCTGAATTAAATCTAATTAAAAATCAATTATAACCAACAAATATTTATATCATGAAAAAATGGCTTATTCCTTTAATTATATTAGTAGTTATTGCTTTTGGAATATACAATTGGGCTGTAGGTTTTAATAATACGGCAGTAGAATATGAAGCAAATGCTAAAACAGCTTGGTCTAACGTAGAAAGTTCATATCAACGTAGAAATGATCTTATTGGAAACTTGGTTAAAACAGTTCAAGGAGCTGCTGATTTTGAAAAAGAAACATTGGAGGGTGTTATAAATGCAAGAGCAAAAGCCACTTCTACAACGATAGATGCGGGTAATTTAACTCCTGAAAATATGGCGGCATTTCAACAAGCACAAACGGGCTTAACAGGGGCCTTAAGCAAATTAATGGTTGTTGTTGAGCGATATCCGGAATTAAAAGCGAACCAGAATTTTTTAGAATTGCAAAGTCAGCTAGAAGGTACTGAAAATAGAATAAATGTTGCCAGAGATAGATTTAATGAAAAAGTCAATATTTATGATATCCATACTACAAAATTCCCTAATAAATTATTAGCCGGATGGTTTGGTTTTGAAGAAATGCCACGTTATCAAGCTGACCCAGGTTCTGAAATAGCTCCTGATGTAGAATTTGATTTTGGTAAAAAGGAATAATAAATGTCTAACGTAGAAGCTTTTTTAACATCAACTCAAGAAGAGGAAATTGTTGATGCAATTCGCCTTGCTGAGAAAGAAACTTCTGGTGAAATTCGGGTACATATTGAAAAATGTACCGAAATAGACCCTTTAGAACGCGCTAAAGAAATCTTTCATTTTTTAAAGATGGATGAGACCGAAAAACATAATGGTGTTTTGTTTTATTTAGCAGTCGATGATAAAAAGTTTTCTGTTTTGGGTGATAAAGGTATTAATAATGTAGTGCCTGATATGTTTTGGAATAGCGTTAGAGATATTGTTTTAGACAAATTTAAATTAGGTGATTATACAGAAGGCTTAAAACTAGGTATTATTGAGGCCGGTAATAAGTTAAAACAATTTTTCCCATATCAAAAGAATGATAATAATGAGTTAGATGACTCAATTTCTTTAAGCTAAAAAGACATTGTTATTATGTAAGGTTTATTTACTTTTGAGTTTCAATTTTACATTTAATGTCAATATTTTATAAGCTCTCTGTTAAAGAGATTAAACAAGAAACTAAAAAAGCGGTTTCAATACTTTTTGAAATCCCCGAAGATATAAAGCAAGAATTTTGTTTTATACCAGGGCAATACATTACAATTAAAAAAGATTTAGCTGGTAAAGAGATCAGACGTGCTTATTCCATATGTTCGTCAAAAGAAAGTAATTCTATAAGAATAGGGGTTAAGGCTGTAGATAATGGAACTTTCTCTGTTTTTGCGACAACCAATTTAAAGGTTGGAGATGTTTTAGAAGTATCACCACCCGAAGGTAGGTTTATATTGAATCCTTCAGAAGATAATGAAAAACAATATTTGGCTTTCGCTGCTGGAAGTGGCATAACGCCAGTTTTATCAATGTTGAGATCAGTGTTGGAAGCTGAACCCAAAAGTAAATTCGTACTGGTTTATGGTAATCAGTCGCCAAATGATGTAATGTTTAAGAATGATATTGATCACTTAAAAGAAAAGCATCCCGAGCAGTTTTTTGTATATTATACATATAGCAAAACAAATGAAGAGAATACACTATTTGGCAGAATAGATATTTCTAAGGTCAATTATATTATTAAAAATATACATAAAGAACTTGAATTTGATGAATTTTTTCTTTGTGGACCAGAGTCCATGATTGATACTGTTAAAAAAGATTTGTTAGAGAAAGGTTATTCTAATAGTGAGATTCATTTTGAATTATTTTCGACCGAATTAGATAAGGATGATAGCGACATTAATTTGGAAGGGGAAGCCATGATTACTGTAATATTAGATGATGAAGAGGAAACCTTTTCTATGAAAAAGGAAAGATCTATTTTAGAGGCAGCCCTCAAAAAAGGTTTAGACGCACCTTTTTCATGTCAAGGAGGAATTTGCAGTAGCTGTTTAGCCCAAATCACAAAAGGTAAAGCGGTGATGGATAAAAACACTATTTTAACAGATGAAGAAGTTGAAGATGGTTTGATATTAACCTGTCAGGCACACCCGATTACAAATGAAATTACTATTGATTACGATGCAGTTTAATATTCTTTATAAATGAGCGATATCATAAATGCTATCCCTATTGGGGTTGGACTTGCATTTATGATAGGTCCGGTATTTTTTGTATTACTTGAAACCAGTGCTACTAAAGGTTTTAGAGCTGCAGTAATTTTTGATTTAGGTGTTATTTTAGCAGATATTGTTTTTGTTTATTTTGCATATTATGGAAGCCGAACATTGCTGGAAAAAATAAAGGATGACCCTAGATTGTTTATTTTGGGTGGAGGTCTTTTATTTGTTTATGGACTATTTACTTATTACAAAAGAAGAAAACCAATTATAACCGATACAGACCTTGTAATTGTAGAGAAACATAATTATATCAACTTATTTCTTAAAGGTTTTTTCTTAAACTTTATCAATATTGGTGTATTGGCTTTTTGGTTGGGTATGGTCGTGGTTGTAAGCCCTAATTTGGATTTAGACGATGCCAGAATATTCAAATATTTTACAACGATTATTATAGCCTATTTTTTAACGGATATAATCAAAATTTTGTTAGCGAAACAATTAAAAAATAAATTAACTCCTATTGTTATAAGAAAAATAAAAAGAGGAATGGGAATTGCTTTGATGATCT
This sequence comes from uncultured Flavobacteriaceae bacterium, assembly GCA_964544575.1. Classification (GTDB taxonomy): domain Bacteria; phylum Bacteroidota; class Bacteroidia; order Flavobacteriales; family Flavobacteriaceae; genus Aureibaculum. Next base: position 15,071 of record CAZJCZ010000006.1, read on the forward strand.
TTGGATTAGTGTTGGCTGCTAAAGGTTTGATACCAAAGAACACAATGGATAAGATAGACACAGTAATTGAGAAAAATATTCCTAAATCTTAAAGACCTGTGCTTCCAAATCCTCCTTTACCACGTTTGGTTTCTTCTAGAATTTTAACCTCTTCCCAGATAGCTTGTTGATATGTAGCAATGACCAGTTGAGCGATTCTTTCGCCATCATTAATTTTGAAAGTTTCATTAGAGAGATTAACTAAAATCACTCCAATTTCACCACGGTAATCTGCATCAATAGTTCCCGGAGCATTCAATACAGTAATTCCGTTTTTAGCAGCTAATCCACTTCTAGGTCTAACTTGTGCTTCGTAACCATTCGGTAAAGCTATAAAAAGACCAGTTTTAATTATGGCTCTTTCTAAAGGTTTAAGTGATATAGCACTATCTATGTTTGCTCTTAAATCCATTCCAGCAGAGGCCGAAGTTTCGTAATTTGGCAATTGATGTTTAGACTTATTTATAATTTGAACTGTCATTGTTTAATTATGGTTTTTAATTCTTCCTTTTCATTTATTGCTATGAATACAACAAAGGCAATTATAATTAGTGTTGAAATAATATAATTTTCTTTAAAATAATTATATGATATAAACGACAATCCTACAGAAATAACAATATAGAGAATTACTTTTCTAATATTATAAGGGACTGCATAATATTTTTTCCCATAAAAGTATGAGATTATTGTCATGGCACCATAAGCGATTAATGTTGCCCATGCTGAAGCCATAAATCCGATCTTAGGGATTAAAATAAGATTAAAAGCTATTGTTAAGAAGGCTCCAAATACAGAAAAATACATGCCATATTTTGTTCTGTCTGTTAGTTTATACCATACAGAAAGATTGTTATATATGCCAAGGAAAAGATTAGCTAATAGAATTATGGGAACTATTGCTAATGCCTGATAATACTCCGGTTTTGCTAAAAGAATACCGGCAAATAAATTGATATAGACTACTACAATTAGCATAAAAAGAGCCCCAATAATGGTGAACCAGGTAAGAATTTTCGCATAAGTTTCTTTGGCATTTTCTTTATGAGCATGGTTGAAAAAGAAAGGCTCAGCACCTAATCTAAAAGCCATAATATAGAGGGTCATAAAAACACCTAATTTATAGCAAGCAGCATAGATACCCATTTGTTCTTTACCCAACATATCTCCCAGTAAAAGTTTATCTAAATTTTCGTTCGTAACATATGCTAAACTACCAACCATGATAGGAAGACCATATACCAACATTTTTCGCAACACTTTAACGTCAAAGTCAAATTTAAATTTAAAGATATAAGGTAAGAGCATTAAAAAAGTAGTTAGACTCGCAATTAGATTTGCGATGAATATGTAAACTACCGTTGGCGTATTTTGATATGAATCTGTAATTATTTTCGGTATTGAGATACCATTTTTCAATGCATAAGGAACAAACCATAAAAAGAAAATATTGAAAAAAGCATAAATCAAAATATTAACTACTTTAAAGAAAGTAAATTTTAATGGCTTGTTAGTAACTCTTAAATAAGCATATGGTATTACAACTAATAAATCTAGTGCGGTTACAAATGTTAATATCTTTAAATGTAAAGGATTATCAAAACCTAATATCAATGAAATATCTTCATTAAAGAATAATAAAACAGATAAAAATAGAATAGTCGATCCTAATAAGGTTATAAAAGATGTCGAAACAATTTTACCTTTTTCTTTTTCTTTAGAAAAGAACCTAAAAAAGGCCGTTTCTAAACCAAAAGTTAAGAAAGCAATAAAGTAAGCTGCAAAAACAAAATACCAGGTATTGTCGGCATATTTGTCAGATTTAAGAGTTGAAGTGTGAAGATATGTTAAAAGGATATTTATTGCTCTTGGTAATACAGCAGCAACTCCGTAAATAATGGTGTCTTTAAAAAATCGTTGTAACGAACTCAAAGTAATAAATTTCAATTACAAACGTACATAAATTTTTTCGTTTTAAAATTGTAGAAATGAAATGAAAATAATTTATAATATGGGTTTCTGATGACCTTATAGACAATAAGTTTTGCAAAATAAATATAAAAGAAAAGACCCTTACCAAAATGGAAAGGGTCTCTTTATAAATTATATGTAATATTTATTAAGCCTCTATAGGTAGAATAGATACATAGGACTTATTATCTCTTTTTTTAGAAAATTTTACAACACCATCAACTTGAGCATGTAAAGTATGGTCTTTACCCATATATACATTTTCTCCAGGATAATGTTTTGTTCCTCTTTGACGAACAATAATATTTCCGGCTATTGCACCTTGGCCACCATATATTTTAACGCCAAGTCGTTTCGATTCTGATTCTCTACCGTTTTTAGAACTACCTACACCTTTTTTATGAGCCATGATATTTTCTTTTAATTATTATTATTTAACTTAATGCAGCAATAAGATCGGCCTTTTTCATCGAAGAAATGCCTTCAATTCCTTTGGCCTTTGCCATTTCTTTTAACTCTGCTACTGTATTTTTACTTAAATCTACTGACTTAGTTGCAGCCACCTCTTTTTTGGCAACCACTTTTGCAGCTGTTTCCTTTTTAGCTGTAGTTTTTACTTCAACCGCTTTCGGTGCTGCTTCTTTTTTTGCTTCAGCTTTTTTAACAGGTGCTTTTTTAGCACCACTAGCAACAATACTTTCAATTTGAATCTCAGATAAGTACTGACGATGTCCGTTCTTAACTTTATATCCTTTTCTACGTTTTTTCTTAAAAACGATTACTTTATCACCTTTAAGGTGTTTTAAAATTTTGGCAGACACTGCTGCACCTTCTATAGCTGGGGCGCCAATGGTTACTTTGCCATCATCAAGTAAAAGAACGTTTCCAAAAGTAACTTTAGAACCTTCTTTTTCCTGTAAACGATGCACAAATACCTTCTGGTCTTTTGCAACTTTAAACTGCTGCCCTGCTATCTCTACAATTGCATACATAAGTTAATATTTTATTTCGCTTAATTAAAAATGAGTGCAAATATACTTGAATTTTATAAATAATCAAGTTAAAAAATGTTAGTTTTTTATTTTCTATTTGTTAAATAAACTCCTAATAGAATCAAGAGCCCAGCAAGTAATTGAACGAGTGTTAATTTTTCACCATCTAAAACGCCCCAAAATACGGCTACAATGGGTATTAAGTAAGTGACAGATGATGAGAAAATTGGAGAAGAAATTTGAACCAAGCGATTAAACAAAGTTTTTGCTAATGCTGTCCCAAAAATTGATAGAACGATTATATAGATCAATGACGTTTGAGTGGTTTCAGAATATTCAAATGTTTGAAAAAATTCGGAGTACCAAAGAACAACAGTTGCTGGAATAATTAGAATAATAAAATTACCTGCTGTAACACTTAAAGCACTTAGATCTGACAGATGTCTTTTAAGAATATTAACATTAAAAGCATACCCTATTGACGATAGGATTGGAAAGAAGGCGAACCAATAATTTTGATCAGGGTTTATTTCTGAGCCCTTGAAAATAAGAACAGTAGTTCCGATAAGGCCAATCAAAATTCCGAATAATTGATGCCTTTTAAACATGAATCCAAATAGTAAGGCGCCAATAATTAAAGTATTTAATGGCGTTAATGAATTTAAAATTGAGGCAATAGAACTATCAATTCCTTCAATAGCATACGAAAATAAAAACGCCGGAAAAAAAGTACCCAAAACTGCTGTTAAAAAAATGTAATACCAGTGCTTTTTTTTGATAGTGAAAATTTCTTTAAACCCAACAATTAATAACACGAAAGCAGTAATTAAAATTCTAAGAGCGCCAACTTGCATAGGTGTTAGACCAATTAAGGATTTCTTAATTAAGATAAAAGAACTCCCCCATATTAAAGAAAGTATTATTAAATAAATCCAGCGAAGTTGGCTGTTTCTCATATAGTTAAAATAGATGCAAACTTCGTGTAATAAGTTTAAATAAATTACATTTGTGATATTAAATTTGATATATATGAAAAATAATTTACTATTAATTACTTTATTAATTGTCCTGGTTTTTACTTCCTGTAAAAATAAAGTTGAAAATGAAAACCTAGATGATAACAATTCTGTTAAAAGTGAGAAATTGGTTGAAGAGGATGTAAGAAAAATTGCTTTAAATATCGAAGGAATGACTTGTGAAATAGGTTGTGCCAGAACAATTCAATCTAAATTGTCAAAAACAGAAGGGGTAAAATTTGCTGAAATAAATTTTGAGAAGAAAAACGGGATAGTTGAATATGATGCAAACAAACTATCTGAAAAAGAAATTGTTAGCGTTGTAGAGCAAATTGCAGGGGGTGATTTATATACTGTAACCGGCCTAGATAAGGCTGAATGAACAAAAACGATAAAAAACTTTAGTTTATATAAAATATAATGACTTATTTTGCGTTTCGTTAACGTATAAAAACTAAAATTATCAAACAAATGAAATTATTAAAAGGATTTTTAGCAATTGCACTAGTAAGTTTAATTGCTGTATCATGTAAAGAAGTTAAAGAAGGAGCTGACGCTGCAAAAGATGGTGTTGAAGAAGCTGCCGGAGAAGTAAAAGAAGCTGCTGAAGAGGCAGTGGAAGATGTAAAAGAGGTTACTGAAGAAGTAATTGATTCAGTAAAAGCTAAAGCAGAAGATGTAAAAGAAGGTGCTGCTGCTAAAGTTGAAGAAGTTAAGGAAGCTGTGAAAAACTAATTCCTATCAACAATATCTTTTAGAAAGCTCTCAATTATTGAGAGCTTTTTTTATGCTGTTTATTGTGAATAAGAAAATACTTTTTTATAAATAAGATTGACAATACTCCTGACGGCTGGTTTTTATTCCGATTATATTAATTCATTTTTTTTCTCAGAGAGAAAAATAAAAATAATAAGCTAATAAAAAAGAGAATACCTACTAGTTGATGTAATACACCATATAATAAAGGAATACCGGCATCAATATTAATTAAGGTTAATATCCCCAGTAATACTTGAAAAAGAATTAATACAGAAGATGTATCTAGCCAAAACTTGGCTAGTCTATAAACTTTAGACCGATTCTTATAAAACATATAGGCAGAGAGTATTAATATTATGTATGCTAATAATCGATGCATAAATTGAACCAGTGCAGGTGCGAAGACAAAGCTATCGTAATTAGTGAGATTAGCCCAATTCCAATTTGCCCCGTTTAATAATACTTCCGGTATAAAGTTACCATTCATATCGGGCCATGTTGGATAAAATAAGCCTGCCTTCATACCAGACATTAAGCCAGCGAAGATCATTTGAATGAAAGTGATAGAGATCAATACAAATAAAAATTTTGTATTGAAGCTTACATTAATATTTTTATAATTATATACGTCTGCAATGGTTAAAACCATTGCTGATATACTTAAAACTGCCAATATAAAATGAAGCGTTAATTTATAGGCATCAACCCAAGGGCGATCTATCAGGCCACTTTGAACCATTATCCAACCAGCAGAGGCAGTAAGGGCGGTAAAAAAAACAACCAAAAACAACCTCTTGATCAAATAAAAATTGATCTGTTTGCCTAAGATGAATATTATAAATGGAATTAAAAAAATAAAGCCTAATATTCTAACCCAAAGACGATGTGCATATTCCCAAAAATAAATGAACTTAAAATCTTCTAGAGAAAAATATTTATTAATTTTAAGAAATTGAGGTGTTTGTTTATACAAATTGAAAGCTTCATCCCATTGTGCCGCATTTAACGGCGGAATAATACCACTAACAATATCCCAACGTGTAATTGATAATCCAGAACCTGTTAATCTTGTTATTCCTCCAAGGATGACCTGGCCAATAAGCATAACTAAGCCTATTATTAACCAGATCCTAATTAGTTTAGAGTATTTGTAATGTTGGGTACTCACTATTGAATATTGTTATTTTTCCACTCCAATGTTTCCATAAGATGTTTTATATCCTTTTCTATGAATTTTACCGCAGGTAAAATAGAATCGTAATTGGGTTGAACTTCAAAATATAAAGCGCCGTTAACAAAATGGCGAATACTATCAGTTAGGTAAAATTGTAAAGGCGAAGCCGCATTTCCGGTAACTTCAGATAATGAACCATATGTTTTATTTCTCGAGTTGTCATAAGGTTGAGAACTTATTCCTTCAGCTTTAATGGCATGATTATAGGTTAATTTTTCAGATTCTAGTAATAATACATTTAAATTTTTTTCGACTGGGCGATAGGTAATATTTAACGTAGCTTTTAAGGTGGGGTATTTAACTGTTATCCAGCATTTATCATCTAAACTTAGATTGGCTATATTCGAAATTTCAAAAGTAAATGGACAGTTGGTTTTTATCTTTTCGTAGTTGTCATCGATATTTTCATAATTTAAACGCAAAAAAGCTTTTGGTTTTGGTAACGTTTCCTTGGCACATGAGTATAATGTTAACGAAACAAAAAGTAAATAATATAGATATTTATTTTTTTTCATCAGGCTTTGTTACTTTAATTTGTTTGATACGTTTATTGTCTATTACTTCAATTCTAAATGAATAATCATGAAAGGGAATAACTTCATTTTGTTTAGGAAACCGTTCATTTATTTCTAAAATAAATCCTGCCAATGTTTCAGCTTCACCTTTATTTTCTTCAAAACTCTCCTCATTTATATTTAAAACTTTATAAAAGTCTTTAAGTGCTATTTTACCTTCAAAAACATAATTATTTTGATCCAGTTTTGAATAGATCAAATCATCATCATCAAATTCATCACTAATATCTCCAACAATTTCTTCAATAACATCTTCTAAAGTAACAATGCCAGATGTCCCTCCATATTCATCAACTACAATAGCCAAATGGTTTTTCATTTCTTGAAAGTCTTTTAACAGATCATCCAATTTTTTGTTTTCGGGGACATAAAACGGACTTCTTAATATTTTTTTCCATTGATAAGTTTTTTTATGAAGATGAGGCAATAAATCTTTGGTATATAGAATACCGACAATATCGTCTATATTTTCATGATAAACCGGTATTCTTGAATGACCGTTTTTAACAATTTTTTTCACTACTTCGGTAATATCCTCGTCATCTGATAATGCAAAAAGGTCCATTCTTGGACACATTACATGAACAGTTTCAGTATTTCCAAAAGTCACTATGCCTTTCAATATTTTTTGCTCTTCTTTAGTTGTGGCCTCTTCTGAGGTTAAATCTAACGCTTGAGATAATGTTTCTACTGAAAACTCTGATTTTTTCCTACTTAATCTTTTTTCAACAATTGTCGTTAAATTCATTAAAGGAATGCTCAAAAAAGTTAGTAAAGAATTCAATATTTTTATTGGAAATACAATAAAAGAAGCGAATCGAAGCGCATATCTGCTGGCATAAATTTTAGGTAATACTTCGCCAAAAAGTAAAATTAAAAAAGTAATTAATACAACTTCTAATAAAAATCGAAATGTAGGTTCTAGAGCACTGAAGAAAAATTCACCCAAATATGCAAATAATAACACTATTAAGATATTAATGAAATTATTGGCTATTAAGATCGTGGCAAGTAATTTTTTTGGACGTTCTAACTGATCAATGACCAATTGTTTTTTTGATGAAATGTTACTTGAATTATCCTCTAAATCAGCTTTTGATAACGAAAAGAAAGCCACTTCTGAACCCGATATTAATGCAGAAAAAATTAATAATACCAAAAGAGCAAAGATACCGATAGCCAAAGGCCAATTTATGGAAATAATTAAAAATAAACTCGAGGGTTCTGGATCCAATTAAATGTAATTTAGTTTAACTTAAAAAGGTAAATCATCATCTTGTTCTGGCGATGGTTCGCTTATTGGTTTATTCGATGTCGGTTGTTCTGATGTTGGTTGTTCTGATGTTGGTGGTGTAGCAGAGGGTGATTTTGAAACCAAATCTTTTTTCGTAGTTAAAAAAGTCATATCAGCAACATGGATTTCTGTGGTGTATCTTTTAGCACCATCCTGTCCTTCCCATTGTCGGGTTTTTATTCTGCCTTCAAGATAAACTTTATCTCCTTTACTTAGGAATTTTTCACAAATCTCGGCCAATTTATTACGCACAACTATATTGTGCCATTCGGTTGTTGTTACTTTTTCACCAGTTTGACGATTAGTATAGGTTTCATTTGTTGCAATTGGAAACCGTCCAATAGAATTACCCCCTTCGAAATAGTGCATTTTTACTTCGTCACCTAAATGCCCTATCAACATTACTTTATTTAATGTACCCGCCATTTAATTAAAATTAGAAATCAAAGATAATGAAAAAAATTACGCTTTGGATTTAAAATTATCTACAAAATTATGAATTAGAATTGGTACGGGGTATTTTTCAAAATCATTCCAATTAATACCATGTTCTATTTTGTGTTTCGTTTTTATGATCCAAAATTTAACATATAGATGTTGATGTGTGAGTTTATGTATAATTGGGGCTTTGTTAAAAAGTGAAATTGTAAAATTTTCATCGACAATAATTTCTTTAAAATTCTTTATGCGAAGCAATTCTTTTATATGAATTTCTTGTTGAGATTCTACTAATGGAAATTCATATAAGCCTTGCCAGATTCCTTTACCTTTACGTTGCCTAATTAATGTGTTATTGTTATGACCTGTAATAACCAAATAGTTCAAAAATCTTTTTTTAATAATAATTTTGTTATTCTTGACTGGAAGAGAGCTTACAATTTGTTTTTGTAAGGCGACACATGAAATGTTCAATGGGCAAATATTACAATCAGGATTTTGAGGCTTACATTGAATGGCACCAAATTCCATAATAGCCTGATTAAATATGCCTGGTTGTTTTTTGTCAATTAATTGTTGTGCTAATTCTTTAAATTCTTTAATCCCGCTCGAAGAGTTGATTGGGCTCTTTAATCCAAAATAACGGGATAGCAATCGGTATACGTTTCCGTCAACAACTGCCGTAGGCTCGTCAAAACAAATTGATGCGATAGCAGAAGCCGTATAATCTCCAACACCTTTAAGTTTAATCAAACCTTCATAGTTTTCTGGAAATTCACCATTAAGTTCTTTAACAATATACTTTGCAGAAAAGTGTAAATTTCTTGCTCTTGAGTAATAACCTAAGCCTTGCCATAATTTTAAAACCCTTTCTTCATCAGCCTCAGCTAAATCAAAAATAGTGGGGAAAGTAGTAATAAAATCTTCGTAATATTTTAATCCTTGGTTTACTCTTGTTTGTTGTAAAATAATTTCAGACAACCAAATTTGGTATATGTTTTTGGTTTTTCGCCAAGGTAATTCTCGTTTATTTTGTAAATACCAGTGTATTAATGTGTTAGAAAAGCGCATTATTTTGATTAATTATGCAATATTACTGTTTTTATCTTATTAAATTTTAATGAATTAGCTTTTTGGAATTGATTTATTATCTTATATTTGCGACCCTAAAATAGACAAATAACAACATTAAAATAAATTAGAATGACAAAAGCAGAAATTGTAGGCAGCATTTCAGAAAAATCTGGAATTGAAAAGGCTGATGTATTGAGAGTAGTAGAAGATTTTATGAAAGAAGTTAAAGTTGCATTAGAGAGTGATGAAAATGTATATTTAAGAGGTTTCGGAAGTTTTATTATTAAAACTAGAGCGGAAAAAACCGGTAGAAATATTTCAAAAAACACTACAATTAAAATCCCAGCGCATAATATTCCTTCGTTTAAACCGGCTAAAGTGTTTGTTGAGGGTGTGAAAAAGAATGTTCCGGTAAAATAAATTATTTTTTTTAAAACATATAATTATGCCAAGCGGTAAAAAAAGAAAACGCAGTAAAATTTCTACTCACAAGCGTAAAAAAAGAAGTAGACAAAACAGGCATAAAAAGAAAAAATAGTTTAAACTATTTTTTCTTTTTATATCATTAAACGTTCATTGAAAAAAGAAATTTGTTTGATACAAATTTCGTCAGGTTACAATTTAACCTGTAAATTATTTTTTAATCCATCTGCATTATAAAGTATTTAGTGTGGATACAAAACTTATACAGAGTGAAAACAGAATTAATTATTAGATCAAATTCCTCTGATATAGATTTTGCCTTATTAAAAGATGGTAGACTTATTGAATTGCACAAAGAAACAAATGATAATAAATTTAATGTTGGAGATATTTTTTTAGCCAAGATTAAAAAAACATTATCAGGACTCAATGCGGCCTTTGTAAATGTTGGTAGTGAAAAAGATGCTTTTTTACATTATCATGATTTAGGACCTCAATTGGCATCTTTGTCTAAATACATTAAGTTAGTAAGTACAGGTAAACTTAAAGAATTCACTTTAAAAAATTTCCATTTTGAGAAAGAAATTAATAAAAATGGAACCATTGATCAAGTCATTAAGTCTGGGCAAAATTTATTAGTCCAGGTTGTTAAAGAGCCAATATCTACAAAAGGCCCTCGAATAAGTTCAGAACTATCAATTGCTGGAAGATATTTAGTGTTAGTTCCTTTTTCTGATAGAATTTCGGTATCCCAAAAGATAGCGAATAGAAAAGAAAAAGAAAGATTAAAACGCTTAGTTAAAAGTATCAAACCAAAAGGTTTTGGAGTTATTTTAAGGACAGTCGCAGAAGGAATTAAAGTAGCTGATTTGGATAGAGATTTGCAAAATTCTCTACAGCGATGGGTTAACATGTCAAAGCAGTTACCTAAAGCTCAAGCACCTTCAAGAGTATTGTCAGAATTGAATAGGGCATCATCAATACTTAGAGATATATTTGATGATTCTTTTTCAAGCATCATTACTAATGATGAGGCTTTGTATGTAGAATTGAAAGAATATATTCTCCGTATTGCCCCCAAAAAAGTATCAATTGTGAAATTGTATAAGTCTAAAATGCCAATTTTTGAAAAATATAGTATTGAAAGACAAATTAAAACGGCATTCGGACGTACGGTTTCCATGCCTAAAGGAGCTTATTTAGTTATTGAACATACAGAAGCATTACATGTGATTGATGTCAATAGCGGCAACCGCTCTAACAAAGCCAACTCACAAGCCGATACCGCATTAGAAGTTAATTTAATAGCGGCTTCAGAAATAGCTCGCCAATTACAATTGCGAGATATGGGTGGAATTATTGTTGTTGATTTTATTGACATGCATTTAGCTGAACATAGAAATAAACTCTATGAGCATTTAAAGAATGAAATGAAATCCAATAGAACAAAACACAAAGTTTTGCCACCAAGTAAGTTTGGATTAGTCCAAATTACCAGACAAAGAGTGAGACCAGAAATGGTTATAAAAACCCAAGAAGAAAATCCAAACAAAAATGGCGAAGTAGAGGCGCCAATTGTTTTGGTAGAAAAAATTGAAAATCAATTGGAAAGAATTGTTGAAGCATCAAAAAAGGGAATTACATTACATGTTCATCCTTTTTTAGCATCCTATCTTAAACAGGGATTGCCTTCAATTCAAAACAAATGGTTTTTGAAATACAAAAAGTGGATTAAAGTTATACCTAGAGATGCATACCAATATTTAGAATATCGTTTTATTGATTCTAATGATAAAATAATAAGGTAGTATTATATCATAAAAAACCTGCAATTTAAAATTGCAGGTTTTTTTTTGCCTCAAATTAAACCTTTATAGAAATTTCCCGTCTTATATTAACACAATAACAAAAAATTGAAATTATGAAAGCGAAATTATTTTTATTAGGTTTATTATTTATAGGATTTTCGGCCGGATCGTTTGCCCAATCTACTCCTGTATCGAATAAAAAACAAAGAAATCAGACCAAACGTATTGTTCATGGTGTTAAAACAGGTGAGCTTACAAAAGGTGAAACCAAGAATTTAATTGGACAACAAGTTCACATTAAACGTACCAAACGAAGAGCAAAAGCTGACGGGAAAGTAACACGAAGAGAACGAAGAGAAATTAACAGAAAACAGCATAGAGCAAGTGCAAATATTTATCACAAAAAGCATAATATTAGGTAAAGAAATTAGTTAAGATTTGGTTGGTTTAGTTTAATTTAAAAATCTGAATGACGTAAGTTATTCAGATTTTTTATTGAAGTAAAATTGGTTTATTGACAATGTTTGATTCCTACTGAATACTATATTTAATTAATTAATATAAATTTTTTAAAAATTACTTCATTGTTATCCAATTCAGCATTAATAAGTAATACAGTTCCTTTACTAATATGATGAATATTGCTGTTAAATTGACTTTCATTTGGAGATTCGTCAATAATTAATTTACCCAACATATCATAAGCTCTAAAACTAGTGATTTCAATATCGTTAGTTGTTGCAATTGTAAGATTATTCTCATTGTGAGTAATTATAAGCTCATTGTTTTTCAATTCATTTTCAATAGTTGAAATATTAGATTTATTGATAATTAATTCAAACCTATCATTAAAGACGCCTTTTTCATTAATTATGAATTCGTAATCGTCTTCATTAAGATCATGAAAAATATTTAGTAAATTATCCTTCAGTATAATGTCATAATCATTACTACTTAATCTGCCTTCTGTATTAGCCTTGCTTATTTTAAGAGTATCACCCTCTTCTACATAAGAGCTAAAACCTAATTTGATAGTCGCATTTTTAGTTAAAGCTTCTTTACCATTAACAGCTAAATTTGTATTCTCTATAATTGAATAAAAGGAAACCCATCCTCCACCATACTTTAAACCATCATATCTATCAAAATCATTGCTGGCTCCGTCAATAAATCCTATCAACAACTGATTAAATGCGCCAGTATCATTCGTTAAATTTAACCAAATCCTGTCTTTTTCGATTTCAGTAGATTTAGTTTCCGGAGCTCTAAAAAATTGATGCTTATCAGTATACGCTCTCATCGAATTATTAAATGTAATATTTCCATTTTTTAAACCTTCTATAAAAAAACCTTGTCCGGGAGCTATCATTCCGCTAGGTTTTTTTCCTCCAGTAGTTGCCTTTACACCTCCAGTACCGTAAGTAAAGGTGGCATAATCATTTGTAGAATACTGATTCTTATCAACGGTATCATCTCGTTGTGTATTATGAGTCCACAGATGAATTGTTCCCGAAACGATATCAGTGTTTAATGGATGGGCTAATAATAATGCAGCATCAATTGATGAGGGATAAGGATTTCCAATTAAATTCCAGTCGTCATATTCATTAGTGCTATCTGCACTCAAAGAAATAGGTGTTTTAATAACACCGTTATTTGGTATACCATCAAAAATCACATCTTGTGTTCTTGGAGCATTATCAGCTATTGGAGCCATACCAATATATCCTACCCCTGGCACCATAACAGTAGAAGTCGGAACAGTGCTCCAGCCATTAGTTGTATTACTTGAAATAGCAGTGTTGAAATTGAATATTCTGTTTGCCACAGATGAAGACAATGCACTACCAATCGTTACATTAGCCGTTGGTGATGACCAATAATGATAGTCATATTTTTTAAATGGAGCTGATTCAACATGAACATTTACATTACCTGTAACTGAAACATCACTATCATCATTGGTCATTAATAGTGAGCCTTCATTTCTGATTTCTAAACTACCATCAACTTTTAAATTATTATTAATTTTAATAAATTCATTGGCGGTTATGTTAACTACATTGTTACTATTGATTTGACAATCACACGACTCGAAACTTCCGTTTCTTTTAGTGTCAAAATCATCGTCAATTACCGCTGAAGTATATGAATTCGGTTCACCATTTGTCCATTTTTTGTTAGACCACGTAGTCGCTGAGGTGCACAACGGGTTATAAGCCACAATATTAAAGTTGCCTGAACTTGTATTGTTGTTTACCCAAACTCTTATCAAAATTTCTGTATTAGGCAGGTTTTCCAGGTTGACTGTACTGTATTCGTTAGAACCACTATCATCATCACAGGCAATTTGAGTTAAATTATTGCATGTCCCTGTATAAATAGCTAAACCTGTATTTAAATTTGAACCTGCATCAAAAGTTTCTATAGTGACCTTACCTGAAGGAGGTGTCTTTGTTGTATACCAAACATCCTTACCACCGTAGTTAGCACAATCAGGAAGCGGTAAAACTCCTGAATTCGTACTACCAATGGTTGTACCCATTTCAATATTTTCGGTATTAGTAGTACCAAGTGTAAGCGATTTAGCGTAAATACAATTGTCATTAATGTCATTTGATAATTTGATATTGTCAAAACCAGCCCATTCTTTATTTTTATTACATTTTGCAGAAAGAATTACACTTATGTCTGAAACAGTACTTGGAATTGAAACTATTTCGGTTTTCCAACCATTCGTATTATCACTATTACCTTTAACCCCGTTAACCACGATTACTTCTCCTTGACCAATATTGTCAAAAAAAAGTTCATATTTAAGATCTTCATTATTGTCAAATCCAATTGCGTAATAATCAAAAGAAAAAAACACATTATCAAATGTCGTAATATCTATATTCGGTAAACTAATAGTTTCAAAATTTTTACCGCCGCAACTACCATCTAAATCACTTATACCCCAGAATTGATTTCCGTCACTCGGTCTAATTTCGTTTAACATCGTTGTGTAGTCCCAAACACCATCTCCTTTTGTACAAGGTACCGTGGAGAATGTAGGTGAGGACCAAGTATCACCTGACGCCTCAAAACTATGTTGAACTATAGTTTGTGATTGGGTAAAAATGGTTACAAATAGTAATATTATTAGGTAATAAATTTTATTCATATTGTACTTTTTAACCTTACAATTAAAATGTTTGAACTTTTAACGAAAAGATTAAACATATATTATATAATTGTAATAAGTTTATATTTTTTATCTTAATACACCTTTTACAAAAAATGACTCTTATAATAGAGTCTTTTTGCTATTATAAATTTTTAAAAAACTATATTTTATTAAAGAATCAGGAGAGAATCGCATAAAATAAAGTTAAATTTCATAATCTTCAATTTGAAGACTATCCACTATATAACAATCAAACTTCAAAAATCCCTACCATTTATGACAATTATTTGATTAATTTTAATTGTTGAAAAAATTTATATGGGCGATAAAAATAATTTCGTAAATGAACTAACGAAAAAAAAACTTGAATATTATTGTGCTTACCAAGAACGATGTAAACAAGATGTAAAAAATAAATTAATATCAATGAATATTAGTCTACACGATATAGAATCAGTAATTCAACATTTATTAGACAATGATTTTTTGAATGAAGAACGGTTTGCGAAAGCTTTTTGCAGAGGAAAATTTAGAATAAAAAAATGGGGTAGGCAACGAATTAAAAGAGAATTAAAAGGGAAGTACATTACCAGTCAAAACATCAATTCAGCGTTGCAAGAAATTAATGAGATTGAATATCATAAAACTTTTAATGATTTAGCAAAAAAACGATATTTGGAAATTAAAGAAACTAACATCTTTAAAAAAAGAAAAAGATTAGCTGATTATTTAAACTACAGAGGGTGGGAATCAGATTTAGTTTACAAAAAAATTATGGAGCTTATACCATAAATAATTTTTATGGCAATTATATAATAGCATCATTAAACTACATAAAAAAAGCTGTCAAATTATTGACAGCTTTTAAATTATTTGATTTCTTTTTAGTTTAATACTATTTTTTTGACCAAACGTTTGTTTTCAATATTTACCTGAAGGAAATAAATTCCTTTG
>CAZJCZ010000007.1:0-7664 GCA_964544575.1 uncultured Flavobacteriaceae bacterium
GACATGTTCTCTCAAGCAGAAGAAAATTATTTAAAAACTATTTACAGTTTAGAAGGTGAAAACCAAAAAGGTATTAGCACTAACTTGATTGCTAATAAAATGCAAACAAAAGCTTCTTCAGTAACCGATATGATTAAAAAATTATCTGAGAAGCAGTTAGTTGTTTATAAAAAGTATCAGGGTGTAGAATTGTCAGTTAAGGGTAGGAAAGCGGCAGCAATAATTGTAAGAAAACATCGTCTTTGGGAATGTTTTTTAGTTGATAAGTTACATTTTTCTTGGGATGAAGTACATGATATAGCAGAACAGTTAGAGCATATCAAATCGGAAGATTTAATGGAACGATTAGATCAATTTTTAGAATACCCAAGTATAGATCCTCACGGTGATCCAATTCCTGATAAAAATGGAAATATTACAAAACAAAGTAAAATAAAACTATCTACTTTAAAAGAAAATGAACAAAGTGTCTTGTTGAGTGTGAAGGATTCATCAGTTGAATTTTTGAAGTATTTGAATAGAAAAAAGATTGCAATTGGCAATACCATAAAGGTATTAAGTATAGAACCATTTGATAGATCAATGCAAATTGAAATGAATTCAAAACAGTTTATAATTTCAGAAAATGTTGCAGAAAATTTATATTTAAAAAACTTATAATGAATATTTCAAACCCATTATACAACCTTATCCTATTTGTTGTTTTTTCGGTAATTACCTACTTCCTGTTTAGGCCTGTTAAAGGTTTGTTTTGGATAATTAAAAACAATTTAAGGCTTAATGAAAAGACTGTAATTGAAGATATTTTAAAAGAACTGTATCACTATGAGAATTCAGGCAAGGAAATAACTGTTAATAGTTTAACCAGAATATTAAAATTTAACGATAGCAAGATAATTGATGTGGCTAAAAAGATGTCGATTAGTGAATTGATAGTACTTGAAGGAGACGTTTTAAAATTGACAAATTTAGGAAGAGACTATGCATTACGAATTGTTAGAGTACATCGGTTATGGGAAAAATATTTAGCAGAAAAAACAGGATTCGACAAAAAAGAATGGCATGATAGAGCAGAATCTATGGAACATCAATTAAGTCATGAAGAAACAGATTTACTAGCAACGCAATTAGGTAACCCAATATATGATCCCCATGGAGACCCTATACCAACCAAACATGGAAAAATCGCAGAATTAAATGGAGTTACATTATCTACTTTACCCGTAAATACAATTGGAAAAATAACACATATTGAAGATGAACCTGAGGTGATCTACAAGCAAATACTTGCCGAAAATATTCATATAAGTTCTCAAATAAGGGTTGTTGAAAATAATGCCAATAGGGTAGTTTTTTATTCTGAAGGTGAAGAGTTCAAATTGGCTCCAATTGTTGCAGCTAATATAACTATTGAAGTTTTAGAAAAGGACATCCTTGATGAAGAAAATATGGTGAGGTTATCGACTTTAAAGGAAAATGAAACGGCTAAAATATTGGGAATTTCAAAGGAGTGCAGAGGCGATAGCAGAAGGAGATTATTGGATTTAGGTTTTATTAAAGGCAGTACAATTCAAATTGATTTGGTGAGCCCTTTAAGTAACCCAAAGGCTTATTTAATCAAGGAGACATCCATCGCGTTACGGAATGACCAAGCGTCAAAAATACTTATTAAAAAAGATTGAAATTATGGATAATAAAACGAAGAGTGCTTGCGATGGTTGTTCACAATACAGCGCTAAAGGGTTAAAAAAACTCGGTGTCCATACAGAAAATATTGATTTTGTTGTAGCATTAGCAGGAAACCCTAACACAGGGAAAAGTACTGTTTTTAACGCTTTAACGGGATTAAGGCAACATACTGGTAATTGGCCGGGTAAAACTGTAACCAGAGCGGAAGGAGCTTTCGAGTACGGAACCCAAAAATATAAATTGGTTGATTTACCCGGAACGTATTCACTGCTATCTACTTCACAAGATGAAGAAGTTGCAAGAAATTTTATCCTTTTCGGGAAACCGGACGTAACTGTAATAATAGTAGATGCATGTAGATTAGAGAGAAACTTGAATTTAGTGTTGCAAATTTTAGAAATTACTGATAAAGCTGTTCTATGCTTAAACTTGATGGATGAGGCAAAACGAACTAATATAAGTATAGATGAAAGGACATTAGCGCGTGACTTAGGGATTCCCGTTGTTCCGACAAGTGCGAGATTCAACGAAGGCATACCCGAATTAATCAAAACAATAAGTGATGTTGCAAATGGTAACATAATTTGCAAGCCACATAGAATAAAGAATGTACCGGAAAATATTAACAAGGCAGTTAAAAAATTAAGTGCTGAAATTAAGAAACAGTTCCCGACCATTCCAAATAGCAGATGGATTGCTTTTCGATTGTTAGAAGGAGATTCGCATATAATTGACGCTCTGAAAACTGGAGAGTTAGTTTAAATATTGAAAATAATTATGGATAATAAATCTATTGAAAATATTATTGAATTATCAAATGATCTACGTTGGCAAATAGGAGATGATTTTCATGATAATTTGGCCGAAGGTATTTATGCGGATGCGGCTGAAATTGTGAAAGGTTCTGTATATACAGATGACAAGAGTAAACATCTTAGATTAGATGCTAAAATAGATAAGATCATTACCAGTAAAACATGGGGTTTTCCACTCATGTTTTTTATTTTGGCAGTTGTTCTTTGGTTAACCATAGTTGGTGCTAATTACCCTTCATCCATGTTGGCTAATTTGTTGTTAGATACTATACACCCTATTTTAAAAAATTTAGCCTCTAGTATCGGAATGCCATGGTGGTTAGATGGTTTTTTGATTGATGGTGTTTATCTGGCTCTTGCCTGGGTTATTGCAGTTATGCTGCCACCTATGGCAATATTTTTCCCGTTATTTACTTTACTTGAAGATTTTGGTTATTTACCAAGAGTAGCTTTTAATTTAGATTATTTATTCAAAAAATCTGGCGCCCACGGTAAACAAGCATTAACCATGAGTATGGGTTTTGGATGCAATGCGGCAGGTGTTGTAGCTACTCGAATAATCGATAGTCCTAGAGAACGTTTAATAGCGATCATCACTAATAATTTTTCTTTATGCAATGGGCGCTGGCCTACCCAAATATTGATCGCCACTATTTTTATTGGTGCTGTAGTACCGAAATCATTATCTGGACTTGCTTCTGTAGGAGCCGTAATTGGGATAGCTATTCTGGGTATTTTTTTTATGTTCATGAGCTCATGGGCTTTGTCGAAAACAGTATTAAAAGGTGAAGTGTCTACTTTTAATTTAGAATTACCACCTTACCGGCCACCTAGATTTTGGAAAACTATTTATACTTCATTAATAGATAGGACTTTAATCGTTTTGTGGAGGGCAATGGTTTTTGCCGCGCCGGCCGGCGCGTTAATTTGGCTGATCTCAAACATCAATATTGCTGATCAAAGTATCGCTTATTGGATGATCAACTCCTTAGATAATTTTGGATTTTTGTTTGGTCTAAACGGAGTTATTTTAGTGGCATATATTGTTGCGATACCGGCAAACGAAATAGTAATCCCTACTATTTTGATGTTGACGGTATTAGTAACTGGAATTGCAGGAGGTGAAGGAGTCGGTGTAATGTTTGAATTAGAGTCGGCCAATGAAACTGGAAATATATTAAGAGCAGGAGGTTGGACCTTGTTGACGGCTGTAAATTTAATGTTATTCAGTTTACTACATAATCCTTGCAGTACAACTATTTATACTATTTATAAGGAAACTAAAAGTGTAAAATGGACAACTTTCGCAACAATTTTACCTGTTATACTGGGGTTTGTGGTTACTTTTTTGGTGGCGCAAGTATGGAGACTAGTTGCTTAATATTTTAACTTTCCTTAATCTTAAATTGACATTTCTAATTTGAAATATGTTATTTAACTATGATTATCTAATCCAATAAAATTGTATTTTGCATAAATTTTATTTGTGCAAGATACTGCTACTTTTCAAGTTTATAATGCTTCCGCAGGAAGTGGTAAAACCTTTACGCTGGTAAAGGAATATCTAAAAATTTTACTGCGAACATCCGATCCTAAAAAGTTTCAGCAAATTCTAGCTGTAACATTTACAAATAAGGCTGCTGCTGAAATGAAAGAACGTGTTATTCGTAATTTACGTGCTTTTACAAAAGAAGATATTTTGGTTCACAAAACAGAAATGTTCGAACAGCTTGAAGAAGAACTTTTAATAAAAGATACTGTTTTGAACCGAAGGGCCGGGAAGGTGTTAGAAAATATTTTAGAGAATTATTCCGCTTTTAACATTACAACTATTGATAGCTTTACACATAGATTAATTCGCAGCTTCGCCTTTGATTTAGGATTGTCTCTAAATTTTGACGTTGAAATGGATGCTAAATCTTTGCTATCCGAAGCGGTTGATGCGTTAATTTCTAAGATTGGTGAAGACAAGAAACTCACTTCGATTTTAATTGATTTTTCGCTGGGAAAAGCTAATGAAGATAAGTCTTGGGATATTACAAGAGAGTTGAATGAAATAGCTCAAATTTTATTGAACGAAAATGACAATGCTCATATACAAAAAATTCAAGAAAAACCGATTCAAGATTTTATTGATCTAAAAACCAACCTTTTTAAGAAACAAAAAAACATTGAACAAAATTTTATAAAAATTGGTAAAGAAGGGTTAGAATTAATTGATGGTTTTGATATCGATCACAAAGATTTTTATTATTCACAATTTCCTAAACACTTTTTGAATTTATGTAATAATCCTGATAACGTAAGTTTAGATCCTTCTAAAGGATTATCCAAAAGTATTCAGAATAATCTTTTTTATACAAAAAATAAGGCAGATGAGGTAAAAACAGCTATTGATAGTATTATAAATCCTCTTTTAGATCTCTACCATACATCAGAAGGGTTATATCAAGAGTATTCCTTGAACAAGTTGTTTCTTTCCAGTTTAATTCCACTGGCTGTATTAAGCAATATTAATAAAACCTTAGATGAATTAAAGGATGAAAAGAATATTCGCTTAAATGCTGAATTCAATCAAATTATAAGTAAAAATTTGCGGGAACAACCCGCCTCTTTTATCTATGAAAGATTAGGTGAAAAGTTCAAGCATTATTTTATTGACGAAATGCAGGATACTTCGATATTGCAATGGCAGAACTTGATTCCTCTCATTGCAAACGCGTTGTCTCAAGAAGGCACCAGTTTATTGTTGGTTGGCGATATTAAGCAATCCATATATCGCTGGCGTGGGAGTGAACCTGAACAATTTTTAAAACTCAGCAACAACGAAAACTCAAAGGTCAATAACCCATTTTATATACCAAAACAGATAAAACAATTAGACATAAATTATAGAAGTTATAGCCAAATAATTGACTTTAATAATGGGTTTTTTCAACATATATCGCAATTTTTTAATAAACCAGCATACGCGCAAATTTATGTGAATGAAAATCAGCAAAAGCAGAATACTAAACAAGGTGGTTATGTGCAGGTGTCTTTTATTGACGAAGGATTAAAAGCGGAAGAAAAAGAGTTGGAATATGCTATAAAAGTGCTAAAAATTATCAATGATTTAGAGGGTGAATTTAATAAAAATGAGATATGTGTTCTTACAAGGACCCGAAAACATGGAGTTAGTATTGCAGACTTTTTAACTGATAATGGAATTGACATTATCAGTTCTGAAACCTTATTATTAAAAAACTCTGATAAGGTCGTTTTTATCATTAACCTGTTGATATATCTTGAAAATAATGCCGATAAAGAAGCTCATTTGGATGTGCTTTATTTTATATATGAATACTTTTATTATAAAGAGGATAAACATACTTTTTTTAAAGGCTTTTTAGATTCAGAAATTGGTACATTTTTCAATCGATTAAAATCAAATAGAATCAATTTTGAATTTGATGTTTATGCTGATTTATCCTTGTATGAAAGTGTGGAATATATTATTAGAAGTTTTGATTTAAACACAAATTCTGATGCTTATTTACAATTTTTTTTAGATGAAGTTTTACGATTTTCTCAGAAAAAAACTACAGATACGGCAGCTTTTTTAGAGTTCTGGAGTGAGAAAAAGGACTCATTGAGCATATTTGTTCCTGAGGAAAAAGATGCAGTAAGAATAATGACAATTCACAAATCTAAAGGATTAGAATTTCCAATTGTTATTTACCCCTATGAATTAGATATTTACAAAGAATTAAATTCAAAAGTTTGGTATGAGACACCTAATAGCGAAGAATTGAAAGGCTTTGATTCATTGTTAATTAATTATAATAAATCTTTAGAATTTACGGGTGTTATTGGAGAAGAATTATACCAAGCACACCGAAATGAGCTTGAGTTAGATAATTTTAATTTATTATATGTGGCGCTTACTAGAGCTGTAGAACAATTGTATGTCATACTTGAGACCAAAAAAACAAATGAAAATTTAAGAACTTCATCGCAATTTTTTATACACTATCTACAATCCATTGATCATTGTAATGAAAATCAGGCTGATTATTGTTTTGGTGACCCCAAAAGGCTATCTGAAAAACCTATTTCATCTAAGAACAATATTGAACTCGACGAATTAATAAGTACACCGTGGCATACACACAATATCACCATCGTAGCAAATTCATCCTTACTTTGGGATGACGAAATTCAAGATTCGATTACGTATGGTAATTTAATTCATGAGTTGTTGGCTAATATTAAAACAAGAGATGATATTGACGAAACAGTTGAAACATATATAATCAGAGGAATTATAGCCAATACTCAAGCTCGGGATATAAAGAAAATGCTTACAAAAGTCATTAAGCATCCTGAGCTGGAAAATTACTATCAACAGAATATCACCGTTTTTAATGAAAGGGAAATATTAAGCACCAACGGTGAAATTATAATTCCGGATAGAATGATAATTAATGAAAATAATGAAGCCATAATAATAGATTATAAAACCGGCAAACCTGACAAAAAATACCATGATCAATTAAACAACTATGGAAGTATAATTGAACAGTTAGGTTATAAGGTAATTAAAAAGCTATTGGTTTATTTAGGAGAAAACATTGTTATTGATAAAGTAACAGATTAATATAATATCTTTGCTAAAAATTCATAATGAATACATTGGACATCATTCTTGCCGCCCTATTACTTTTTGGTTTAGTTCGCGGTTTTATGAAAGGTTTTTTCGTTGAAGTTACTTCTTTGGTAGCGTTAGCTATTGGTTTATATGGCGCGATCCATTTTTCATATTTTGCTGCAGATTTTTTAAAAGATAAGGTTGACTGGACCGAAAAGTATGTGCAGATCGTTGCTTTTGCCAGTACTTTTGTTATTATAGTTATTTTAATTTCTTTGGCAGGAAAATTATTAACAAAAATTGCTGATACTGCATCATTAGGTATTATGAATAAAATTTTTGGTGCGGCATTTGGCATTGCCAAAATAGGTTTAATATTGAGCGTGGTTTTAATTGTTTTTAATAAGTTAAATAGAACTATTCCGTTTGTAGGTCAGAAAAATTTTGAGGCATCAATATTATATAAACCTGTAAAAAACTTTGCTCCCATGTTATTTCCTTCTATTTTACAAAAAGAGGAAGATAATTCT
>CAZJCZ010000007.1:7764-23292 GCA_964544575.1 uncultured Flavobacteriaceae bacterium
ATTCTAATAATTAAATTTTTTTGAAAATGTCAACAGCTAAAAAAGAATATAAAAGAATCACTACTAAATCTCTCATTGAGATGAAACGCAATGGTGAAAAAATTGCAATGCTTACGGCTTATGATTATACAATGGCGAAGATCGTAGATCATGCCGGGATTGATATTATTTTAGTAGGTGATTCTGCTTCAAATGTAATGGCAGGTCATGAAACAACATTGCCAATTACATTAGATCAAATGATCTATCATGCTTCGTCTGTAGTAAGAGCAATTGAACGATGTCTAGTCGTAGTAGATCTTCCTTTTGGAACGTATCAAGGAAACTCTAAAAATGCCTTGGAATCAGCTATTAGAATAATGAAAGAGTCAGGGGCACATTCCGTTAAAATGGAAGGTGGTAAAGAAATTGCAGAGTCAGTATCGAGAATATTAACTGCCGGTATACCGGTAATGGGCCATTTAGGATTAACACCCCAGTCTATATATAAATTTGGAAGTTATACAGTTAGAGCAAAAAAAGAAGAAGAAGCTAAAAAACTTATAGAAGATGCTAAATTGTTACAAGAATTAGGATGTTTCGGGATTGTATTAGAAAAAGTTCCCGCTAAATTGGCTAAAGAAGTCGCAAAAAGTTTAAGTATTCCTGTAATTGGTATTGGTGCCGGTAATGGTGTTGACGGACAGGTGTTGGTAATGCATGATATGTTAGGAATGACACATGAATTTAGCCCGCGATTTTTACGTAGATATTTGAATTTATATGATGAGATGAATGGTGCCTTTAAACAATATATTGATGACGTAAAAAGCGAAGATTTTCCTAATGATGAAGAGCAGTATTAATACTATCCTTTAATATTTAATTATTATTCTTTTTATAATTCCCACCTTGAATTAATTTATGTGTTATCAAAGTGTAATAAAACGCTTCATAGCATGCCTTATTTTAACCAAATTTTAACAGCAAAACCTATAGGTAAACAGTAAGTTTGCTATCCAAAAAAAACTGTATTATTATAATTAATATTTATAAATGATGGAAGAAATAAATACTAGTGTTGATATTAGAGCCATTAATGAAAAAATAGAAAAAGAGAGCGCTTTTGTTGACTTGGTAAATTTAGAAATGAACAAAGTAATCGTGGGTCAAAAATATATGATTGAACGATTATTGATAGGTCTGCTAGGTAATGGACATATTTTATTAGAAGGGGTCCCAGGATTAGCAAAAACATTAGCGATCAATACCCTGTCTAAGACGGTAAAAGGATCGTTTAGCAGAATTCAGTTTACACCCGATTTATTACCTGCAGATGTTATTGGCACAATGATCTATAACATGAAAGAGAATGATTTCTCGATTAAAAAGGGCCCGGTATTCGCAAATTTCGTCCTAGCAGATGAGATTAACAGGGCACCGGCTAAAGTTCAATCTGCATTGCTTGAAGCTATGCAAGAACATCAGGTTACTATTGGAGACACTACGTTTAAGTTGCCTGAACCTTTTTTGGTAATGGCCACTCAAAACCCAATTGAACAAGAAGGTACTTATCCATTACCGGAAGCGCAAGTTGACCGTTTTATGTTGAAGACAATCATTGATTATCCAAAATTAGATGAGGAACAATTGATAATGCGTAATAACCTAAAAGGAAATTTTGAAAAAGTAAATGCAGTAGTAAGTTTAAAAGAAATTTTAAAAGCAAGAAACGCTGTTCAAGAGGTCTATATGGATGAAAAAATAGAAAAATATATTCTTAATATAGTTTTTGCGACCCGCTTTCCTGATGAATACAGGTTGCCAGATTTAAATCCATTAATAAGTTTTGGAGCTTCACCTAGAGGTAGTATAAATCTCGCAATGGCGGCAAAATGTTATGCATTTATTAAAAGAAGAGGTTATGTGATACCGGAAGATGTAAGAGCGGTTGTACATGATGTACTACGCCACAGAATAGGGATTACCTATGAAGCGGAAGCTGAAAATGTAACATCAGTTGATATTATTAATAAAATTGTTAACGAAATAGAAGTTCCTTAAATTTTCTTTGTCATTTCTGTGAAAGCAGGAATCTCATCATTAATCAACTCAAATTTTATTGGTTTTGCATTAAATGCAGAATGGCAATTTAACGAAAATGGATACCAAAGAATTACTCAAAAAAGTTCGTAAAATAGAGATTAAGACACGTAGATTGTCTGATCATATCTTTTCAGGGGAATATCACAGTTCTTTTAAAGGAAGGGGTATGACATTCTCAGAGGTTAGGCAATATGGTTATGGAGATGATGTCCGTTCTATTGATTGGAATGTTACTGCCAGATACAATGAGCCCTTTGTAAAAGTATTTGAAGAAGAACGTGAGCTTACTATGGTACTAATGGTCGATGTAAGTGGATCTGAGTATTTTGGCACAACAAAACAATTTAAAAGAGAAACCATTACTGAAATAAGTGCAACGTTGGCATTTTCAGCAATCCAGAATAATGATAAAGTTGGATTGTTATTATTTTCTGATGAAGTAGAATTATTTATTCCCCCAAAAAAAGGGAAACCTCATGTATTGAGAATTATCCGAGAATTGATAGAATTTCATCCAAAAAGTAAAAAAACTAATATTACTCAAGCATTAAGGTATCTTTCCAATGTAATGAAAAAGAAAGCTATTGTATTCATATTATCTGATTTTATGGATGATGACTACGATAACGCTTTAAAGATTGTAGGTAGAAAACATGATGTAACGGGCATTCGAGTCTTTGATAAATATGAAGAAGAAATCCCTAAATTAGGGATGGTACCCATGTTGGATGCTGAAACTGGCAATACTATTTTGGTAAACACTAATTCCAATAGAGTTAGAACAAATTATAAGGCTCATTACCTAAAAACAATTGATTATTTTGAAAATACCTTTAGGAGAAGTGGTTCGGGAACCATCAATACTCGAATTGACGAAAGCTATGTAAAAAAATTATTAGGTTATTTTAAAAGAAGAGGAGCCAAGTGAAAAAATATATCCTACATATTATTATGCTCATAGGATTTTTGGGGATGGCCCAAAATCTACCTAAAGTATCGGCGAAAGTCGATACTACCAAAATTAGAATTGGTGAGCAGATAAATTACCAAATAATTGTCGATGATGCAGAAACCGCAGTAGAATTTCCAAAACTTCAATTGGATAGCTTAGGTAAAATCGAAGTAGTAGAGTCGTTAAACATTGATACTTTAAAGAACAGACTCATCAAAAAATACAAACTCACCAGTTTTGATAGTGGTAGATATGTAATTCCAAAACAACCAATTTATATTTGGAATCAGCCCTATTATACGGATTCTATTGCAATTGATGTTGCAACAGTAGCGGTAGACACCACTAAGCAAAAAATGTATACCATAAAGTCAATACAAGGTGAACCTTATACTTTTGATGATTTTAAATCATATTTATGGTGGATTTTAGGTTTTTTATTATTGTTGGGGATAGTACTCTATTTTATTTTGAGAAAAAAAGAAACCCCAGAAGAGATTGAGGCTAAAATTCCACCTTATGAATTGGCATTACAAAGGTTAAGAGAGCTTGATGACAAACAGCTTTGGCAAAAAAATAAAGTAAAGAAATATTATGTTGAACTAACAAATATAGTAAGGTCCTATATTGAAAGAGAAATGAATATTCCGGCATTGGAATCCACTACAGATGAGCTGTTAGAAACCATTACTGATTTTAATACTTCAAGTTCCTTAAATATACCTGAGCAAACAATTATTAAATTAAGAAAATTGTTACGAGATGCTGATTTAGTAAAATTTGCAAAATTTAAGCCACTTGCAAATGAAATAGAATTGCATAGAAATGATTCTGGAGAAATAATAGATGTGTTACACCCTAAAAATGAAATAGAAGATGAAGCTGTGGAATAATTTAGAGTTAACAAACCCCGAGTTTTTGTGGTTATTACTGCTGATTCCAATAGTTGGAATTTGGTATTTTGTAATGCGAAAAAAAGATACAGCACGGTTAAAAATAGCTAATACCAAAGGATTTGCAGAACAATCTTTGGTAGCGAAATTTAAACCATTTCTATATGTATTGCGTTTATTGGCATTAGCATCTCTTATCATTGCAATGGCTAGGCCTAGAAACGTTGAAGTGAGTAAAAAAACCAAGACTACCCGGGGTATTGATATAGTGATGGCTATAGATGTTTCGGCTAGTATGCTAGCAAAAGATCTACGCCCAAATAGGTTAGAGGCATTGAAAGGAGTAGCTACTAATTTTGTCAATAAAAGACCGAATGACAGAATTGGTATAGTAGTTTATGCAGGTGAAAGCTTTACACAAACACCTATTACAAGTGATAAACGAATTGTAATTAATACAATCAGAAAATTACGCTGGGGTGATTTAGAAGGAGGTACTGCCATTGGCATGGGATTGGGCTCTGCGGTTAACCGGCTAAAAGACAGCAAAGCAATTAGTAAGGTTATTATTTTATTGACAGATGGGGTAAATAATTCTGGATTTGTAGATCCAAGAACAGCAACAGAATTAGCTAAGGAACTGGATATTAAAGTCTACACAATTGGACTAGGAACTAATGGTACAGCTCAATTTCCGGTGGCTCGGGACGCAAGCGGGAAATTAATTTTCAGAATGCAACCGGTAGAAATTGATGAAGAATTGTTAAAATATATTGCTAAACAAACAGATGGTAAGTATTTTAGGGCAACTGATAATGAAAAATTGGCGTCAATTTATGATGAAATTAATAAATTAGAAAAGACAGAAGTAGAAGAGTTTAAATATTATAACTATCAGGAAAAATATAGACCATTGATTCTATTAGGTGGTTTGTTAATTGTTTTGGAATTGTTATTAAGGCTTACATTATTTAGAAGCTTTATATAAAAAATTCCAACCTGTTGTGAAGGTTAAGATAAGATGTATCAATTAGAAGAAACAAAATATATTTATTATTTAGCAATAGTAGCTGCATTACTATTGTTGTTTTTATTAGTTGCTTTTTGGAAACGAAAAAAGCAAAAATCGTTTGCAGATTACAATTTATTACAAAAATTAAGCCCTGAAACTTCTTCTTTTAAATCGATATTGAAAATGTTAGTTGTTGTATTGGCTTTATCTAGTTTAGTAATTGCCTTAGTAAACCCAAAAATGGGAACAAAATTAAAAACCATAAAGAGGGAAGGTGTTGATATCGTTTTTGCCTTAGATGTCTCTAAAAGTATGTTGGCTGAAGATATTGTACCTAACAGACTTGAAAAGTCAAAGCAAATAATATCTAAAATTATTGATAAATTAGGAAGTGATAGAGTAGGTATTATTATTTATGCGGGTAATGCTTATCCGTTATTGCCTATAACAACCGATCAAGCTGCAGCAAAAATGTTTTTGCAAAATGCAGATCCTGATATGGTTTCATCTCAAGGGACTGCTATTAATGAAGCGTTGAAGTTGGCAAAAACATTTTATGATGATGACGAACAAACTAATAGATACCTTTTTATAGTTTCTGATGGTGAAGATCATGAAGAAAATGTAAGTTATGTAGCTGAGGAGGCAAATAAAGAGGGTATTAAAATTTTTACAATTGGCGTCGGCACTCCAGAAGGAGGTCCAATTCCATTAAAAAGAGAAAATACATTGATCGGTTATAAAAAAGATAGAGAAGGAGAAGTTGTTATTACCCGATTAAACGAGAATACATTACAACAAATTGCAAATGATGGCGATGGTAAATATATGTTTGGAAATAATACTGCCAAAACGGTTGAATTTATAGATGATTTATTGATAAATGCTGATAAAAAGGAATTTGAAACAAAGCAATTTTCTGATTTTAAGGACCAATTTCAATGGTTTATTGGTATCGGAATTTTTTTATTGGTTTTAGATGCCTTCATGCTTAATAAAAAAACTAAATGGATTCAAAAGATGAACTTGTTTAATGAACGTAAAACAAATTAGAATGAATAGGATATTAATATTATTATTTTTCATGTTTTCGTTAATCGGATTTGCACAAGAAAGGAAAACTGATATTAAAATTGAGCAACCCGAAAAACAGCTCATCCGTCAGGGGAATGATTTTTACAAACAAAATAATTTTGTAGATGCTGAAGTTCATTATAAAAAGGCCTTAGAGGAAAACCTAAACTATGAAAAAGCCAATTATAATTTAGGAAATGCCATTTATCAGCAAAACCGATTTAAGGAAGCATTGCCAATGTACGAATTGGTTTCTAAAACTACTGAGAATACTTTGACCAAAGCAGAATCATTTCATAATATGGGTAATTCTATTATGAAAGAGAAACAGTATGACAAGGCCATTGAGGCCTATAAAAATTCTTTAAGAAACAATTCTAAAGATGATGAAACCCGATATAATTTGGCCTTGGCTCAAAAAATGCTGAAACAGCAACAAGATCAAAATAAAGATAATAAGGATAAAGATAAAAAAGAAGATAACAAAGATCAGGAGAAAAAAGACCAAGATAACAAAGAGGATCAAAATAAAGATCAAGACAAGGATAAAGAGGGAGATAATAAAGACGAAAATAAAAATAAGAAAAAAGATCAAGAAGGAGATAAAGACAAACAAAAACAAGAACCAAAACCTCAACAGAATAAATTATCACCACAACAGGTTAAACAATTGTTAGAGGCTATGAACAAAGAAGAAAATAAGACTCAGAAAAAGGTGAATGCTAAAAAAGCGCAAGGAAAAAAAGTAAAACAAGAAAAGGATTGGTAAATTTCCAGCGAATATGAAATTGAGTAAAAACATATTTATTTTATTACTATTTATTGGTCAACAATTGTTGGCTCAAGATGTTTCATTTAAATCTTCTGTAAGTAAAAACAGATTAGGGTTAAATGAGCGTTTGAGGATCACTTTTTTAATAAATAAGCAAGGGGGAGATGATTTTACGCCACCAGACTTCAAGAATTTTAAAGTGTTGGCAGGGCCAATGCAATCTACCAACTTTTCATATGTTAATGGCAAACAGACTTTTGAGCAATCTTATACTTATACAATTCAACCGAATAAAAAGGGAAATTTTACAATTCCATCAGCGAGCATAAAGTTTGACGGGAATATTATAAAAACAAATACAATTAAAGTTACCGTTACTGATGCTGTTGTTATACCTCCAGACCCAGACGACCCAAGGTATGTGGCTTCAGAAAATATTCATCTAATTGCCGAAATATCAAATTCGAATCCATATGTGGGTGAAAGTATTTCAGTGGTTTACAAAATTTATGTAGATGTAAATAAAGTAAGTGTTAGAAATACACGCGAAGTAGAATCACCTTCATTTAATGGATTTTGGAATCAAAATATAGATGTTAAGCAATGGGAACCAAAAGAGGGTTCTTTTCAAGGGAAGCCTCATAGATATGCAATCATAAAAAAAACGATTTTGATTCCTCAAAAATCTGGGAAACTCGCAATTGATCCGATGGAAATTGAAATTAGTGCAGGCGTACCCATTGGTAGAAGAGATTTGTTTGGTAATATGATTTCTAATAATACATCCTTTACTGCAACTACAGGAAAACGGATTGTGAATGTTAAGCCATTACCTGTATCTAACAAACCAATAGATTTTACAGGAGCAGTTGGTGATTATAATTTTAAGGTAACTTCTAGTAAAACAGAATTAAAAGCAAATGAATCTGCACAAATAAAAGTGGAAGTTAGCGGTAAAGGAAATTTAAAGCTGGTTGGACTACCAAAAATAGAAACACCTGACGGATTGGAAAGATATGAGCCAGAACACAAAGAGAAAATTGTTACTTCTCTTGAAGGCTTGCGTGGTAGTATTTATGACCAATACACGATAGTACCTCAATATAGGGGGAAGTTTAAAATTCCATCGGTATCATTTTCTTATTTTAGCTTAAAAGATAAAACGTATAAAACAATAAATTCTGATGCTATTATTATTAATGCTCCTCAAGGGAAAGTATCTTCTAATGCAGATAGTAGTGTTAGTATTATTAAAAGAGATGTTATTGATCATGCTAAAGATATTCGATACATAAGTGCAACATCCGA
This sequence comes from uncultured Flavobacteriaceae bacterium, assembly GCA_964544575.1. GTDB lineage: Bacteria > Bacteroidota > Bacteroidia > Flavobacteriales > Flavobacteriaceae > Aureibaculum. The sequence continues at coordinate 15,861 of CAZJCZ010000007.1, forward strand.
TTTACAATTTCTGACCAAAAAGAAAGATTTTTTGGGCTCTAACTTATTTTATGCGTTGCTGATATTACCGTTATTATCTATTCCGTTGGGAATATTTATTGGTATTAAAAAAGAAAAAAGAGATCATGATATTGCCGGTAACAAACGGCGAACAGCTGATAGGCTAGCCAGAAAATATTTATCTGAAGCTAAAAAACAATTAGGAAATAAAGAACAATTTTATATAGCCTTAGAAAAAGCTCTACATAATTTTTTAAAGGCAAAATTGCGTGTGGAGACTTCAGACATTAGTAAAGAAAAAATAAGTGAGCTTTTACAGAAACGAAAAGTTGATGCTAATTTTATCGAGGATTTAATCAAAGTTTTGGACGATTGTGATTATGCGCGCTATTCGCCAGCCACTAATGTAATGATGCAAGAAGATTATAATATGGCAAGAGTAGTTATTGCAAAAATAGATAAACAACTATAGTAAATTGTTATGCTGAACTAAATTTAGGATCTCATTTAATATGAAAAAATTATATATAATATCATTTCTAATTTTTTTAAATGGTTTATCAGCCCAACAAGCAGATAGTTTATTTGTTAAAGCAAATAAGTTATATCAAATTGAAAAATATGATGAAGCTTTAAAGTTGTATAAAAAAATAGAAGAGAATAAGGTGCAGTCTGATGAACTATTTTATAATATTGCAAATGCTAGTTATAAACTCAATAAAATAGCGCCGGCTATTTATTATTTTGAAAAAGCATTATTATTAAATCCTAATAACGAAGATGCTAAATTCAATTTAGGATTCGCAAAACGAATGGCGATTGATAATATTGAGCCTTTACCTAAAACTTTCCCTCAGAAAATTTCGGATGGTATAATTCAAAGATTATCATATAATGTTTGGGCATGGTTGACCGTTAGTTTTTCATTTTTATTTGCCATATTATTTTTATTGTATCACTTCTCCTATAGTTCTGGCAGTAAACGTTTTTATTTCGTTTCAAGCACTATTTGTGCGTTTTTAGCATTTTTAACAATAGCCTTTTCGTATCAGAATTACAATTATGTTAAAACAAATAAATATGCCATTATATTTGCGGAGCAATCAGATGTAAAAAGCGCACCAAGCTTGTCTAGTGAAGTTAGTTTCGAGTTACACGAAGGTGCAAAGGTACAATTGTTAGAAAGTTTAGATAATTGGAAAAAAATTAAACTGGCTGACGGGAAAATAGGTTGGATAGTAGAGGATGATTTAAAAGAATTAAAATAATTCTATTTAAAACATACCGGCAATATTTCATCTTTCATCAAACGAAATTTATCCACCTCTTGCTGAGGTAGTTTTTTCGAATAGTTTACTTCATTTACTTTAAAACCCACAGACCTCAATCTGTCAAAATAGTCTAAGCCATAAATTCTTACATGGTCATATTGGCCAAAATGTTTTGCTCGATCTTCAGGTGAGGTAATAGTTATGTCTTCATAGGTTTTTTCCCTTGAATAATCTTGAGGTATTTGAAAGATACCAAATCCGCCAGGTTTTAAAACCCTGTACAATTCTTGCATTGCCTTATTGTCATCTTCAATATGTTCTAATACATGATTGCAGAAAACAATATCAAAACTATTCTCTTCAAAAGGAAGGTCGCATATATCAGCCTTTACATCAACAATAGGAGAATATAGGTCTGCCGTAATTAGGTCGATATGATTTAGTTTTTTAAATCGAGCAAGAAAACACTGCTCAGGAGCCATGTGAAGAACTCTTTTTTTGCCTGAAACATCCGCCTTAAAAAAGTCAGTTTCATTTTGTAAATACAACCACATTAATCTATGTCTTTCTAAAGATAAAGTGCTTGGCGATAAGGCATTTGGTCTTTGTTTCCCATATCCATATGGTAAAAACTTCCTAAAACTTTTACCATCTATGGGGTCGATATACTTACTACCTTTTAAATAAACAGCTAGTATTGGACGCACCCAATAACTCATCTTAATTAGAACGGGTCTTGGTATAGTATTTAGTATGTATTTGAAGATTTTCAAAGCTATTAAGCGAGCTCTTTTTGACAAAATTCATCTTCTTCATTACTTTCTATTCCTAAGGCAGCATATATATATTTAAATGTAGAAAGCAACTCAGGTTTACCTTTAACAATGGCTACATCATGCTCAAAATGCGCTGAAGGTTTTCCGTCAGCAGTTAATATGGTCCAACCATCTTTTAAATGTTTAGTTTTGTGAGTTCCTAAATTTATCATGGGCTCAATCGCGACAACCATACCCTCTTTAAACTGTTTACCTCTACCTCTTTTTCCATAATTTGGCATTTCTGGTTCTTCATGCATTTTTCTACCTAATCCATGACCTACCAACTCCCGTACCACCCCGTAACCAAAACTTTCACAATAATTTTGAATTGCATAACCAACGTCACCAACTCTATTGCCAGCTTTGAATTCTCTAATACCAGCATACAGACTTTCTTTGGTGACTTTCAGCAGTTCTTTTATTTCATCATCAACTTCACCAACTTCAAAAGTATACGCATGATCTCCGTAAAAGCCATTTTTTAATACCCCGCAATCTATTGAGATAATATCACCACTTTCTAGAGGTTTACTATTCGGAATGCCATGTACCACTTGAGTATTTGGACTCATGCACAATGTATTGGGGAAGTCATATAACCCTAAAAATCCAGGTTTGGCACCGTTATCACGAATAAATTCTTCCGCGAGCTTATCCAAGTACAATGTGGTAACACCTGGCTTGACTTCACCAGCTAAAAGGCCTAATGTTTTAGAAACAATAAGTGCACTTTTACGCATTAATTCAATCTCTTCTTTTGTTTTGATTTTAATCATTTAATTATGGATAATGTGCAAAGGTAATTCAAAAAAAAGAATGTTCTATTATTTAACAAAATATGATTTTTAACATGTTTTAGAATATTGTAATCTTATAATTTTGTAGTGGAATAAAAAAATAATTATGTACAAAGCAATCTCAGCAGAAGACGCAGTAAAAGTTATTAAAAATAACGATAGAGTTTATCTACATGCAGCGGCAGCAGCACCACAGGCTCTGATCAAAGCCATGACAAACAGGCATGAAGAATTAAGAAATGTTGAAGTTTGTCATGTACATATAGAAGGAGATGCACCTTATGCCAATCCAGCATTAAAAGATAGTTTTCATGTAAATTCTTTTTTTATTGGACCTAATGTGCGTCATACTTTGGCAGCGGGTAATGGATCATATACACCGGTTTTTTTAAGTGAATTACCCTTATTGTTTAAAAAGAATATATTGCCTATAGATGTTGCTATGATTCATGTTTCACCACCTGATAGACATGGCTACTGTTCATTAGGCGTATCTGTCGAGGCCACCTTAGCGGCTATTGATAATGCCAAGCATGTAATTGCACAGGTTAATTCTAAAATGCCAAGAACACATGGTGAAGGGATCATACATTTATCTGAATTGGACACTTTTGTTGAAATTGAGGATGAAATACCTGAATTTCATATCCCCGAACCTTCAGAAATTGAAAATAAAATTGGAATTAACATTGCGGAATTGATAGAGGATGGCAGCACGTTACAAATGGGTATTGGCGTAATTCCTAATGCTGTTCTGAAACTTTTAAGCAATCATAAAAATTTAGGAATACATACAGAAATGCTTTCTGACGGAGTTATTGATTTGATTTTGAAAGATGTGATAAATTCCAATTATAAGGGGGTTAATGAAGGTAGAGCCTTGGCAACTTTTTTAATGGGTTCAAAAAGATTGTATGATTATGTTGATGATAACCCATTTATTGAATTGCGAAGCGCTGATTATGTTAATGACGTAGTAAATATACGCAAGAACCCTAAAATGGTAGCCATAAATTCTGCTATTGAAGTAGATTTAACTGGTCAGGTCTGTGCCGATTCAATTGGTCCAAGAATGTATTCAGGGGTAGGAGGCCAGATGGATTTTATTCGTGGCGCTTCATTAAGCGAAGGTGGTAAAGCTATTATTGCCCTACCTTCAACAACAAAAAAAGGTGTAAATAGAATAGTGCCATTTTTGAGACTTGGTTCTGGTGTTGTTACAACGAGAGCTCATGTTCATTATGTGGTTACTGAATATGGTGTGGCTAATTTATACGGTAAGACTATAAAGCAACGGGCTAAAGCATTGATAGAATTAGCGCATCCAAATAACAGAGAACAATTAGAAAAAGATTCTTTTAACAATCTGGGATACTAAAAAGGCCAATGCCATTTTTTCTTTTTATTTAATGGAAGTTTTGCATCAGGATTATCTTTAATAAGTTTATAGATTTCTCCCCACCCTAACATGCCACCAATATTTCTATCATCAACAAAAAGATCAGCGTGGATTTTTCGGCTTACTTTTCCTTCAAAATTTTCTTCAGGATAATTTTTATTAACAGAGTAAAATTCAACTCCATTTTTGGAACAAAAATCCACCGCCTCTTGTAATTTACTGCCATTTCGATAGGTCCAAAGTATAAGCCTATGACCGTCTTTATTCAACTCTTTAAGTGTTTCAAAGGCAAAAATTTTCGGGCTACCTATTTGCGGATAAGCATCTTCTACAATCGTTCCGTCAAAGTCTATCGCAATTATTAAATGGTCTTTAGGTAACATATTTTTTAAGTTGTTGCAAATTTAATGTATTATCTCTTACTATTTTGTGAAAATTTATTTCAAACAGAACTTTGGAATGAAAGTCAAAATGTAATATATAAGTTATTATTCTTCGTAAGAATGTTTATAGGGTTGGCCACTGACAATTTTAAGAATATCTTTCTCTAATGTTTCTCTTGGATATTCAACAAATCTACCTATTTCTTTATTTTTTTTATAGAAAATAAAAGTTGGGACACGAGAAATATTTAAACCCTCTTGAAGGTTGTCAGGTGTTTTTTTTGCCCTGTTAACGGTTATCATCGTTAATTTATTTTGATCAAATTTTAAAGAGTCTAATAATTTATAAAATCTAGGAGTTTCATGTTGACTATCTTCACACCAAGTACCCATAAACGCTTTTATTGTTATCCCTTTTAAATGTCTTTTGATTTTTTGAACTAAATTTTTATCTAAGACATAATCGTTATAATTATTTTCAAACCATTCAACATGTGGTTCTTGTTTAAAATCTTCTTTAGTTTTTATACCTATTAAATGTTTTGATTCGTTCAAAGGGGCTTTTTCACCTTGGGCATAACTACTTAATTGAAATAAGAATACTAATAATAAGAATGTTAATTTTTTCATTTATAACTACTTTATATTAACGATTTTTCGGACATTATTTCGGGTTTTTCTATTCCCATCAGATTTAAGACCGTGGGTGCAATATTAGCCAATATACCACTGTTTACTGTTTTTATATCGTCATCAACTACAATGATTGGCACAGGATTAGTAGTATGTGCAGTATTTGGAGAACCATCTTTATTTATCATAGTCTCACTATTACCATGATCAGCAATTATTATACTGGTATAGCTATTATGTTGCGCTGCAGTAATTACTTCTCTTAAACAAGAATCAACTGTTTCAGCTGCTTTTATTGCCGCTTCCATAACACCCGTATGCCCAACCATGTCTGTATTTGCAAAATTTAAACAAATAAAATCTACTTCTTTTTTATTTAGCTCAGGTATAATTGCATCTGTAATGTCTTTTGCACTCATTTCTGGTTGCAGATCGTAAGTGGCTACTTTTGGTGAAGGACACATAATACGCTTTTCACCAACAAACTCATCTTCTCTTCCCCCTGAAAAGAAAAAAGTTACATGAGGATATTTTTCAGTTTCAGCTATCCGTATTTGTTTTTTATGATTTTTCTCTAAGATCTCGCCTAAGGTATTATTCAAATCTTCTTTAGGATAAATTACCGTTACACCTTTAAACGAGTTGTCGTAATTAGTCATGGTAACGTAATGCAATTTCAATTTATGCATGTCGTATTCGTGCAAACTTTGTTGGGATAGCACATGTGTCAATTGTCGACCTCTATCTGTTCTGAAATTAAAAAATATGACCACATCTTCATTTTGAATCGTTGCTATTGGAACTTCATTTTTATCGATCATTACAATCGGTTTAATAAATTCATCCGTTATACCATCATCATAACTTTCCTGAATAGCTTGGCTCGCATTTTTAGCTTTTTTACCTATTCCATTCACAAGCAGATCATATGACAATTTAACACGTTCCCAACGTTTGTCTCTGTCCATTGCATAATATCTTCCAATAATAGATGCTAATGCAGCATTGTGATCATTTAAATATGTTTCTAGATCGGTTATTAATCCTTTTCCAGATTTTGGATCAACATCCCTACCGTCTGTAAAAGCATGTACATAAGAACGTAGGCCTGCATCGTCAGCGGCCTTAACCAAACCTTTAACATGATTGATATGAGAGTGAACACCTCCATCAGAAACCAACCCTAAAAAATGAATGTTTTTGTTATTTTCTTTAGCATATTGAAGAGCATCTTTTAAAACAGGTTCATCAGCAATAGTATTATTTGAAACGGCTCGATTTATTTTAACCAAATCTTGATATACAACACGCCCGGCTCCTAAATTCATATGTCCAACCTCACTGTTTCCCATTTGCCCTTCAGGTAATCCAACATGAAGGCCATCAGTTCTTAAACTTGCGTTAGGATATTTCTGGTACAATGTGTCAATAAACGGTGTATTTGCCTTTGCAATCGCCGAAACTTCAGGATCTTGTGTTATTCCCCATCCATCAAGAATTACTAATATTACTTTCTTATTCATTGGAAAAAATTTGAAATACAAAATTAACACATTTTAGGTGATTTTAACACTCTGTTACGAATAAGTTAAACTTAGTTAATGTATGTTAAAGCATGTAACAATTAGTATTGAGTGGTCGTCTCTTACTATATAACATTTAAACTTCTACATTATGAAAAATTTATTTTTAGCCGCAGCTTTAGTGGTAGGATTAGCTGTAAATGCAAACCCTATCACAACCGATTCAACATCTGATAATTTAACTATTGCTACAGTGGTTACAGAAGCAGATTCTTTTTGTATGCTCATAAAACAAGGTAATTTCGAAGCCGTAAAAGGTATGATTGAAGCCGGAGTAAATGTAAATAAAAAATCCTTAGGGATGACTCCTTTAATGTATGCGGCAAGGCAAAACCGAGTGGAAATTTTAAAATTATTGATCGCTAACGGAGCAGATTTAAAAACAAAATCCAAAAATGGATATACAGCATTAAAATATGCTAAAATGTCTAAAGCGCATGATGCGGTTCAAATAATATCTGACGAACTATTATCCTTAAAAATCAAAAAAAAAGGTAAAAGAGTAGTTTAAGTATGATTATAATAATTGGGCGGTATAATCCGATTAG
>CAZJCZ010000007.1:23392-30333 GCA_964544575.1 uncultured Flavobacteriaceae bacterium
ATCCTGTTTTCGGGGTCGGGGTGCGTACTTTGAAACTCAGGGGTTCTATTGGGCCCAGCCGCCGCCTTTAGAATTTTCATTACACCAATCATCTCTTCAGGCTCATAACCGGCATCAATCATGAATTTAACCCCTAAGTCATCACTTTCTAGTTCATCACCACGTCCGTATTTCATATTGACTACATTAGCGATCATAGCAGCCATTTGTCCGGCACCACCATCTGCACCAACCATTACACCAGAAATAATACCTTGTGTTAAACCTTGTTTGGCAATTCGTTCAGCAGAATGCCTTCCAACAACATGGCCAATTTCATGACCTAATACACCTGCTAGCTGATCTTCATTTTCTAATTTTTCAAAAAGAGCATAAGTTATAAAAATTTGCCCTCCGGGTAATGCAAATGCATTAATTGCCTCAGGATCACGCAACAAATGAAAATCATAACGATAAGGTGTCTCTTTGGCAATACTGTTGTCTACTAACCTATTACCAATTTTGTCGACTAAATCTTGAGCCTCTTGATTTGGATATAAACCTCCATGTTGTTGTGCCATTTGAGGTGCACTTTGTAAACCAATTGCAATCTCTTGATCAGCGGTTAATTCTATACTTTGTTTTTTACCTGTATAGGGGTTAGTACCTCTATTTGAATAATATTTAAATAGAGAAAATAATATAATTCCAGCACCAATAAGTAACCTGATCTTTAATCCGCCTCTTCTTCTCATAGTCTTCAGTTTTATAGAAAAAATAGGCAATAAATATACAAATATTTAAATTGTGTCTTTTGTTTAGAGGTCTACGTTACTATTAGAAAATATGTAACTTTACCAATAGACTATTCTTTTGATATGGATTTTGAATCAAATAAAACTCTTGCAAGATTACCAAAGCATTTAAGAGCTTTGGTTATTCCTCAACCTTATAATGAATATACTGCCCAAAATCAGGCCGTTTGGCGGTATGTGATGCGAAAAAGTGTACATTATTTAACTAAAGTAGCTCATGAATCATATATTGAAGGATTAAAATTAACCGGGATCTCGATTGATCAAATTCCTCGAATGCAAGGAATGAATAGAATACTAAAAGAAATAGGATGGGCAGCCGTTTCCGTTGATGGCTTTATTCCTCCTAATTCTTTTATGGAATTTCAGGCCTATAATACATTAGTTATTGCAGCTGATATTAGAACTATTCATCATATTGAATATACGCCAGCTCCAGATATTATTCATGAAGCTGCCGGACATGCACCAATAATAGCGAATCCCGAATATGCCGAGTATTTAAGACGTTTTGGCGAAATTGGTAGTAAGGCGATCTCTTCGGCAAAAGATTATGAATTGTACGAAGCAATTCGACATTTGTCTATACTAAAAGAAGACCCAAATACAAGTGAAGATGAAATTGAAAAGGCAGATAAAAGAGTTACCGAAATAGCATCAAATATGGGTGATCCAAGTGAAATGGCGATGCTTAGAAACTTGCACTGGTGGACGGTAGAATATGGGTTGATTGGGACTCTAGAGCACCCAAAAATATATGGGGCGGGTTTGTTGTCATCAATTGGCGAAAGTCGATGGTGCATGAGTAAGGAGGTAAAAAAAATACCTTATTCTATCATAGCTGCCAAGACAGATTTTGATATAACAAAACCTCAGCCACAATTATTTGTAACTCCAGATTTTGCTCATTTAAGTTTGATTTTGGAAGAATTCGCCAATAAAATGGCATTACGTAAAGGAGGGTTAAAAGGAATAATAAAGTTAATTGCTTCTAAAAATTTAGGAACTATCGAATTGAGTACCGGCATTCAAATATCCGGTCGGTTTACGACTGTATTTGATGATGATAATTATAATCCTGTTTATTTTCAAACCACAGGACCCACTGCATTAGCTTATAAAAATAAAGAATTGATTGGTCATGATAAAGAGTATCATGCCAAGGGATTTGGTTCGCCAGTAGGGTTGTTAAAAGGAATTAATCTTGCGATAGAAGATATGTCTCCTACTGATCTAGAAGCCTATGGAATTTATGAAGGTAAAACAGTGAAATTAGAATTTGAAGGGGGAATTCAGGTTAAAGGTGAAATAATTACAGGTAAGCGAAATTTGAGAGGTAAAATAATTTTAATTTCATTTAAAAACTGTACTGTTAAGCATTATGATAAAGTATTGTTTAATCCAGATTGGGGAATTTATGATATGGCAATCGGTAAAGAATTAATTTCTGCATATTCTGGAGTTGCAGATCCTGAAAATTATGGACTTGTTATTGAAGCTCCTAAAGAAAAAACACATAAAATTTTATACTCAGATAGCGATCGTAAATTGCATACATTATATGAGGAAGTTCGGAATTTAAGGGAAAATAATGATCCCAATAACGAAGCATTATCAACTATTTTTGAAGCTGTTTCTCATGAATATCCTAATGATTGGTTATTGCCTTTAGAAATATATGAATTGATATGCAAACAGGATTCTTCCTTAAAAAAGAGGGTACTTGATCACTTACTAAAATTAACCACTAAAAAAGAAATGGCTAATCTAATTAAAGACGGATTAAGATTATTAGATTACGAATTTGAAAAAATAGATCAATAAAATTACTCAATTTGACTCACCCTCAGCGTATTAACCATCCCTTTTGCTTTAACAGGCATAGAGGTGAGATTAATAACATAATCTCCGTGATCAGCATACTCTTTTTCAACAGCCATCTTGTTAATATCTTCTACAGTATCATCAGTACTCACCATTTTATCATAAAATTGTGCTTTAACGCCCCATAATAAATTCAGCATAGCCAAAATTCTTCTACTATCTGAAAATGCCAAAATATGCGTTTTAGGTCTCCATGCAGAAATTTGAAAAGCCGTATAACCACTATTGGTCAGGGTTGTTATTACCGTAGCCCCAATACTATCAGCCATTTTTGCGGCTTGAAAACAGATAGTTTTAGAGATGAAACGTTCATTGATACTTTGCATAACCCGTGATGGCTTGGCTATAAGAGGAGAATCCTCAACATTTTCAATAATAGATCTTATTTTTTGAATAACCTCAACAGGGTAGTCCCCAACTGAGGTTTCCCCAGACAACATAACGGCATCAGCCCCATCCATTATGGAATTTGCTACATCATTTACTTCTGCTCTGGTAGGCACTTGACTGGTAATCATAGATTCCATCATTTGAGTAGCAATAATTACCGGTATTCTAGCTTGTTTAGCTTGAAGTACTAATTGTTTTTGAATAAGTGGTACTTTTTCCATTTCAACTTCAACACCTAGATCACCTCGTGCAACCATTAACCCATCACAATGTGCAGTTATTTCTTTGATATTATTAATAGCCTCCGGTTTTTCAATTTTAGCTATTATTGGTATTTTGTATTTGGAATTTTTTTCAATTAATTTTTGTAATAAAACTATATCTGCTGCATTTCTGACGAAAGAAAGTGCCATCCAATCTACTTCCATTTTAATCGCAAAAAGGGCATCCTTTACATCTTTTTCTGTTAATGCTGGTAAGGATACATTTGTATTTGGTAAGTTGACTCCTTTTTTAGATTTCAATTTCCCGCCCCTTAAGACTTCTGTTATTACCTCCGTTTTGCCATCAGTTTTTATAACTTTAAATAGTAATTTACCATCATCTACTAATATTTGCTCACCAGGTTTCACATCTTTTGGAAAATTTTGATACGTCATAAAAGCTCTTTCATTTGTTCCTTCACATTTCTTAGTGGTAAAAACGAAAGTATCTCCCTTTTTTAGTTTCACTTTTTCTTTCATGACACCTACTCGTAATTTAGGGCCTTGTAGATCTGCTAAAATGGCAACATTATATCCTTTCCGGAGATTAATTTCTCTAATTTCCTTAATTTTTTCAGCAACATTATCATAGTCAGCATGTGAAAAGTTAATTCTGAAAACATTAACTCCTATAGTCATCATTTCTTCAATAATTTTTTTTGAATTACAGGCGGGGCCTAAAGTGGCAACTATTTTTGTTTTTTTACGATTTCGCATAATTAAAAAATTAAAAAATCTTTAGATTTTAATGTGAGAGGATTAACAGTATATGATGTAATCACTCCTTTTATTTTATTTATTTTTTCCGACAGCTCTTTCAATGAGTTATCATCAAAATCACCTATTATTTTCAAGAAATAATCAAGCTCTTTTTTTTCATTAATCAAATATGAGATTTTTGATTCTTCTCTGAATAAATTATTTTCTTCTAAGGTATTTGATACAAAAATATGCCTATTGGCTAGTAAAGACCATGAAGAATATGTTTTTTCACAATAATAATTGTAAAGTGTAAAAGAGCAATTCTTATTTGAAAAATCTAAATCTTTGGGCTCACGCTCTAAATTAATTCGTAAGTCTTTATTTAATAAGTAAGCCAGTCTATAATCTTCTAAAGTACTATTAATACCGATAAGAATGTAGTCATGTTCATATTCATAATCTAATGTAATCACTTTAGACATAAAAGTAAATATTAATGCGAAAATAAGTATAGTTAAGACACAAAGATAGAATATTTACGAAATCGTTATAGTGTTCTAAGATAGATTATATTAATGAAATCCTATCCTGAAATTTATAGAATGCACGTTTAGAGGCTATTTCTTCTGCTTTTTTCTTTGATGTAGCTCTACCTTTAGCGACTAACTCATCATCTAGCAACAATTTTACACTAAAATGTTTTAAAGTATCATTCCCAGTATCTTCATAAACATCATAATGAATATGTTTTTTTGTTTTTTGACACCACTCTATCAATACACTTTTATAACTGGTTATTTTACCTTCTAAGCGCTCAACATCAACATAAGGTTCGACAACTATTCTATAAATAAATCTTTCACAATACTTATACCCTTTATCTAAAAATACGGCACCCAATAATGCTTCAAAAAGGTTACCATGTATATCCTCTCCAAAATTACCCTTAGGCACATTACTAAAAACCAGACGTATTAAACCTAAATCTTTTCCTATTTCGTTAAGATGTTCTCTACTTACTATTTTAGAACGCATTTGTGTTAAATAGCCTTCTGTACCCAAAGGAATTTTTTTGAATAGATACATGGCTATTACTGAACTTAATATGGCATCTCCTAAAAATTCTAATCGTTCATAATTTACTGGTTTGCCTGCTGCTGTTGTTTTCTTAATTGAACTATGTGTAAACGCTTTTTTGTAATATTTTAATTTGTTTGGCTTAAACCCAATCAATTTTTGAACGGCCACAAAAAAAATCTCGTCTTTATTAGTACGAGATTTTAATATTTTTTTAATGAAGTTCATGCCGTATTATTAGGCGTCCATTTTTTTAAATAGTACACATGCATTATGGCCTCCAAAACCAAAGGTATTACTCATAGCAACCTTTACATCTCTTTTTTGGGCTTTGTTAAAAGTGAAGTTCAGTTTTGGATCAATTTGATCATCATCAGTAAAATGATTTATCGTTGGAGGAACTATTCCGTGTTTTATGGCTAAAATAGAAGCTATAGCCTCAATTGCCCCAGCAGCACCCAATAAGTGTCCGGTCATGGATTTGGTTGAATTGATATTAATAGTATAAGCATGCTCACCAAAAACTTCTATTAATGCTTTAGATTCTGCAATATCGCCTAATGGAGTAGCAGTACCATGCATGTTAATGGCATCAACTTCCTCTGGAGTTATCCCGCCATCATTCAAACAATTTTTCATTACGGTTATTGCTCCCAATCCATCGGGATGAGGTGCTGTTACATGATAGGCATCTGCAGATAAACCGCCACCAATTAATTCGGCATATATGTTGGCTCCTCTAGCTTTGGCATGTTCATATTCTTCTAAAATTAAAGCACCGGCGCCTTCGCCCAATACAAAACCATCTCTTTCTTTATCAAAGGGTCTTGATGCAGTTTTGGGATCATCATTTCTTGTTGAAATGGCATGCATGGCACTAAATCCACCCATACCTGCAATAGTTACCGCAGCTTCTGAACCGCCGGTAACAAAAATATCGGCATGACCTAAACGAATATAATTCATGGCATCTATAATAGCATTCGCTGAGGATGCACAAGCCGAAACAGTAGTGAAATTAGGGCCTCTAAGCCCATGTTTAATTGAGATTTGACCAGGAGCCATATCTGCAATCATTTTAGGAATAAAAAAAGGATTGAAACGAGGTGTACCATCTCCTTTGGCATAGTCGAGTACTTCATTTTGGAATGTCTCTAAACCACCAATTCCTGCTCCCCAAATAACACCAACTCTATCTTTATTTTCTTTTTCAAAATCTAAACCAGAATCATCAATAGCTTCTTGAGAGGCAACCATAGCGTACTGCGTAAATTTATCCATTTTACGAGCCTCTTTTCTATCTAAAAAATCAGTAGGGTTAAAATTTTTAACTTCACATGCAAAACGAGTTTTGAAATTTGTAGCATCAAAATGTGTTATTGGCGCTGCACCACTTTTACCGTTGATTAGACCGTTCCAGAATTCATCAATGGTGTTACCAATGGGTGTTAACGCACCTAACCCGGTTACAACTACTCGTTTTAATTCCATGTAGATTAAGAATTGGTTATAAGATTATGAAAACTACGAGCAAATCACGTGAAGTGATGCTCGTAGTATAATTAAGTAATGTTAAATTACTTCTTAGCTTCTTCTATATAGCTGATTGCTTGACCAACAGTTCCAATATTTTCTGCTTGATCGTCTGGTATTTGAATATCAAATTCTTTTTCAAATTCCATTATTAATTCAACAGTATCTAATGAATCTGCTCCCAAATCGTTTGTAAAGTTAGCTTCTGTAGTTACTTCGTTCTCGTCAACGCCTAATTTGTCAACGATAATAGCCTTTACTCTTGATGCAATGTCTGACATAATTTTCTAATTTTTAA
>CAZJCZ010000008.1:0-19516 GCA_964544575.1 uncultured Flavobacteriaceae bacterium
TTTTTTTTATTCTTTTAACTATTTCTTTTAAGAAAATTATTTTAATTTCATACATAATTCTTAATTAACCAAATAATATTTCCAAATGAAAACCTCGTTCAGACTGATTCTAACCTTATTCTCAGTATTAAGTATCACCATGTATGCTCAGGAGAAGGATCCTGTTATTGAAAACATTATTAAGGAAGCTAAAGAAAATTCCCAACTAGAAAGACTAGGACATGAATTAATGGATGTTATAGGCCCCAGATTGGTTGGTACACCACAAATGAAAAAAGCTAATGATTGGGCTGTTGCCCAATATGAAAAGTGGGGAATTAGCGCCAAGAATGAGAAATGGGGAGATTGGCGTGGCTGGGAGCGTGGTATAACCCATATAGATATGATATATCCGCGTATCGAGACCTTAGACGGAACACAACTAGCGTGGAACCCGGGAACATCTAAGAAGGGTATAACGGCAGAAATGATAGCGTTGCCAAGTGTTAAAGATTCCATCTCATTTCAAAAATGGCTGGTAAATGTTGAGGATAAATTTGTTATGATTTCTATGAATCAACCTACTGGTCGTCCAGATTATAATTGGGAGGAGTTTGCTACAGAAGAATCGTTCAAAAAAATGAAAGAAGAACGTGAATCCCAAACCAAAGAATGGCGAGAAAATATCAGAAAAACCGGATATAATAGACGATCTATCATCAGCGCATTAGAAAATGCAGGAGCTGCGGGATTGGTATCTTCTAGTTGGTCGAAAGGTTTTGGCGTTAACAAAATATTTAGTGCCAGAACGAAAAAGATTCCAATGGTTGATTTAGAGTTAGAAGACTATACTATGCTTTATAGAATGGTTGATTATGGTAATAAGCCAAAAATTAAAATTGTTGCTCAATCAAAGGAATTGGGTGTTGTGCCAAGTTTTAATACAATTGCGGAAATTAAAGGGGTAGAAAAACCCGATGAATATATAATACTTTCTGCTCATTTTGATTCTTGGGATGGAGGAACTGGAGCAACAGACAATGGAACAGGAACGATTGTTATGATGGAGGCCATGCGTATATTAAAAAAAATGTATCCAAATCCAAAAAGAACTATTCTAGTAGGTCATTGGGGAAGCGAGGAACAAGGTTTGAATGGTTCGAGAGCTTTTGTAGAAGACCATCCAGATATTATTAAGAATATTCAAGCCGCTTTTAATCAGGATAATGGTACTGGTAGAGTGGTTCGTTTATCAGGTCAAGGATTCCTTCATGCCTATGATTATTTAGGAAGGTGGTTAGAAGCTGTACCTAAAGACATTACCAAGCATATCGAAACTACTTTCCCCGGCGTTCCTGGTGGTGGTGGTTCAGACTATGCTTCCTTTGTTGCTGCGGGAGTACCGGCATTTTCGCTTAGCTCAATTAGCTGGTCTTATTGGAATTATACCTGGCATACAAATAGAGATACTTACGATAAAATTGTTTTTGACGATGTTCGAAGTAATGCCATTTTAACGGCAATATTAACGTATATGGCTTGTGAAGATGAAAAAACATCAACAGAAAAGAGTATTTTGCCTATAAATCCAAGAACGGGAAAACAAAGAACTTGGCCAAAACCGAGGTCTCCGGAGAGAAAAGGAGGGTTATAAAATAGTAGAGAAAACAAAACCTGCAACTTATTATAATTGCAGGTTTCGTTTTGATAAGAATAATATTTTAAATTCCAAAAGCCTTCTTCACCTTATCAACATAATCTAATTTTTCCCAGGTAAAAAGCTCTACTTCTTTTACAACTTTGCCGGAATAAGGGCTTTCAAATGTTTTAGTAATGATTTTAGGTTCTTTACCCATATGTCCATAAGCGGCTGTTTCTAAATAGATAGGGTTTCGTAACTTTAAACGTTTTTCTATGGCAGCAGGTTTCATATCAAAAATACCAACCACTTTTTTTGCAATTTCTCCATCAGAGATATTTAATGAGGAACTCCCATAGGTGTTAACATATATAGAAGTAGGTTCCGCTACACCAATGGCATAACTAACTTGTACTTCAACTTCATTGGCAACACCTGCAGCAACTAAATTTTTAGCTATGTGCCTTGCAGCATATGCAGCACTCCTATCAACTTTACTAGGATCTTTGCCTGAAAATGCTCCTCCACCATGCGCGCCTTTACCACCATAAGTATCAACAATAATTTTTCTTCCTGTTAAGCCAGTATCACCATGAGGGCCACCAATAACAAATTTGCCCGTTGGATTAACGTGGAACTTAATATCATTGTTAAATAAAGCTTGTACATAATCAGGTAATTGTGCCTTTACCCTCGGAATTAATATTTCAATAATATCTTTTTTAATTTTAGCTAGCATTTTGTCATCATCTTGTTCAAAATCATCATGCTGTGTAGATACAACGATAGCGTCAATGCGTTGGGGTATGTTTTCATCATTATATTCAATGGTAACTTGACTTTTAGAGTCCGGACGTAAATAAGTAATTTCCTTATTTTCCCTTCGTAATTCAGCCAATACTTGAAGAATTTTGTGAGAAATGTCTAGCGCCAATGGCATAAAATTCTTGGTTTCGTTAGTTGCGTAACCAAACATCATTCCTTGGTCGCCGGCACCTTGTTCTTCTTTATTGGCTCTGTCAACTCCTTGATTAATATCTTGAGATTGTTCGTGGATTAATGAAATAACACCACAAGAATCACCAGAAAATTGATATTCTCCTTTGGTATAACCGATGTCGTTAATCACATTTCTAGCTATTTGCTGAACATCTAAATAGGTTTTACTTTTAACTTCTCCAGCAAGTACTACCTGCCCAGTAGTAACTAGAGTCTCACAAGCTACTTTAGACTCAGGGTCAAAGGCTAAAAAATTATCTAATAAGGCGTCACTAATTTGATCTGCAACTTTATCTGGGTGCCCTTCTGATACACTTTCTGATGTAAATAAATATGCCATTATGTTAATTTATTAAATTTAAAAAAGAGATTGCAATTTATCTAAAGGAGTAATTCTACTGCTTTAGCATTTTTTAACCTGTTAATAAGGTTTTGAGGTTGCAATCAGTCAAATTTTTCCTCAAATATTAGAAAGCGAAATTACATATAATATTAGTCTAAAAAAATATTCTGCAGAAAAATAGAAATTATTAAATGAAACAGGCATAAAGTTACGGCATAAATAAAAATTCGAATAAACAATAAGAAAAATTTGGTAGTTTGCCATAAGTTTTACCATATTTGCAGCCAAGTTCAATAACTTATTGAAATGTTATCAAGAAAGGCTGAGGGATTAGACCCATTGAAGCCTTAGCAACCCTTTATTCTTTAAAGAAGGTGCTACATTCTACTGATCATTTGAGATTAGATAGATAACAAAATGAAATTACTTCATGTAATTTCTTTGTGATTCTTTTTAACGTTTTTCTATTAAGTACGCCTTTTAAAGCGCATTTGACTTTTGATTTAAATTATTTATTAAACAAAAAGTAAAGAAAAATGAGTACACAAAAATTTGCAACCAATGCGTTGCACGCAGGCCATGACGTAAAGTCTAATTCAGGAACCAGAGCCGTTCCTATTTATCAATCGACAAGCTACGTGTTTGACAATTCTGATCATGCAGCAAATTTGTTTAATTTGTCAGAAACAGGATTTATTTATACTAGAATAAACAATCCTACTAATGATATTTTGGAACAACGTTTAGCAGCCTTAGAAGGAGGTATTGCCGCTGTAGTAACTGCTTCTGGAACAGCTGCAATTAATACAACACTTTTAACACTGTTAAAATCTGGCGATCACATTGTGGCGTCTAATAGTTTATATGGGGGAACTTATAATTTATTAAATGTAACCTTACCAAGGTTCGGTATAACCACAACATTTGTAGATCCTTCAGATCCTGATAATTTTGAAAGTGCGGTTAAAGAAAATACAAGAATATTTTTCATAGAATCATTAGGTAATCCAAAATTGGATGTATTGGACATTGAAGCAATATCTAAAGTGGCAAAAGCTAATAAAGTGCCATTAATTGTAGATAACACTGTAGCTACCCCTGCCTTGTTGAATCCGATAAAATATGGAGCTAATATTGTAATTCACTCTTTAACTAAATATATCAATGGCAATGGTACAGCTTTGGGAGGAGCCATTATTGACGGTGGAAATTTTGATTGGAGTAATGGCAAATTTCCAGAGTTTACTGAACCATCTGCAGGTTATCATGGCTTAGTATATCATGATACATTGGCAGAAGCGGCGTTTATTGCTAAAGTAAGGATTGAAGGACTACGAGATTTTGGCGCTGCCTTAAGTCCATTTAATGCTTTTCAGATTATACAAGGACTGGAAACGCTGGATCTTAGAATTAAAAAACACAGCGAAAACGCATTAAAACTTGCAACATGGTTACAAGAACAAAAAGAAGTTATTTGGGTAAACTATCCGGGTTTAGAAGAAAGTCCATACAATAGTCTTGCACAAAAGTACTTGCCTTTAGGACAAAGCGGCATAGTAACTTTCGGAGCTAAAGGAGGTTTTGATTCAGCAAAAACCATAGCTGATACAACAAAAATATTTTCTTTATTAGCCAATATTGGAGATTCAAAATCATTAATTATTCATCCTGCTAGTACAACACACCAGCAATTGAATGAGGAACAACAAGAGTCTACTGGGGTTACGAAGGACCTAATCAGGCTTTCAGTAGGATTAGAAAACATTGAAGATTTAAAAGCCGATTTAAAAGAAGCTTTTTCTAAAATTGATAAGAATGTATTAGTATAATAATTGAATTAATTTTTAATTGCAGGAGTTGTAAGGCTCCTGCATAATAAATCTTATGCTTAAAAAAATAATAATAAATGATTTTTCAACAAGTTCTGGCTCTTTTTATAAAGAACTGCCATTAAGCTACGAATTATTCGGAAGAAAATTGCATTCGGCTCCTATCGTTTTAATAAACCATGCTTTAACCGGTAATAGTAATGTGTCTGGTAAAAACGGATGGTGGAATGATCTTGTTGGTGATGGCAAAGTAATTGATACAAATAAGTATACAGTTTTAGCCTATAATATTCCCGGTAATGGCTATGATGGTTATGTTATTGAAAAATACAAAGATTTTATTACTAGAGATATCGCAAATATTTTTTTAATTGGATTAGAACAATTAGGAATCAGTAAACTTTTTGCAATTATTGGGGGGTCTTTAGGAGGTGGAATTGCTTGGGAAATGGCCATTTTATCACCTAACATTACAGCGCATTTAATTCCTGTAGCAACAGATTGGAAATCTACAGATTGGTTGATTGCCAATTGCCAAATTCAAGAGCAATTTTTATTAAACTCAAGTAATCCTGTGCATGATGCCAGAATGCATGCAATGCTATGCTATAGAACTCCTGAATCGTTCAAAGAGAGATTCCAGCGTACGAAGAATAAAGAATTGGAAATTTTTAATGTTGAAAGTTGGTTGCTTCACCATGGAAATAAATTACAGGAAAGGTTTCAACTTTCAGCATATAAATTAATGAATCAATTATTAAAAACTATTGATGTAACCAGAGATCGAACAGACAGCGAAAACATTTTAGATACTATAAAATCTAAAATACATATAGTTGGTGTTGATTCTGATCTATTTTTTTCGGCGGAAGAAAATAGGCAAACACAAAAACAATTAGCGCTAACGCATCCTAATGTCACTTACAATGAAATTAATTCTGTACATGGGCATGATGCGTTTTTAATTGAATACGATCAACTGGGAAAAATAATAGGGGATATTTTTAACCCAGAGTCTGCTAATGAAAAAATGAAAATATTAAAATTTGGCGGTAAATCATTGGCAAATGGTGATGGGATACGTCGAGTCATTTCAATAATCAAGGAGAAAGTTAACAAGGGTGAAAGAATAACGGTAGTTGTTTCAGCCAGAGGAAATTCAACTAATGAATTGGAGAAAATTTTAGAAAAAGCCGTAAAAAATAAACCTTATCAGTCATCGTTACAAACATTTAAAAAATATCAAAAGGAACCATCAAATAAAGTAGATTTTTCGGAAGAATTTGCAACTTTAGATAAGCTTTTTGAAGGTGTGCAATTATTGGGTGATTACAGCGAAAAAATAAAGGACCAAGTGTTGGCTCAAGGAGAGTTATTGTCGGTAAAATTAATTTCGAATTTACTTGAAGATAATAATATTAAAGCTCATGCTACTGATGCTAGAACCCTTATTAAAACAGATGAAAATTTCGGAAATGCTCAGCCAATAGCGTTGTTATCAAGAGAAAATGTCATCAAACATTTTAAGAAATTTAATGGGTCAACAGTAAATATAGTTACCGGTTTTATTGGTTCAAACTCCAAAAACGAAACGACTACCTTGGGTAGAAACGGAAGTAATTATACAGCATCTTTATTAGCAAATTATTTGGATGCCGAAGAGCTTCAAAATTATACCCATGTTAATGGAATTTATACTGCAAATCCTGATCTGGTTTCTGATGCTAAAAAGATTAAAGAGCTTTCCTTTAGTGAAGCAAATGAATTGGCCAATTTTGGCACCAACATTTTACATGCAAAAACAATTATACCGCTTATAGAAAAAAATATTTCACTAAGAATATTAAATACTTTTAACCCAGATGATGAAGGAACTTTAATTACTTCTAAAGTGAATTCACAAGGAATTAGATCACTTTCTACATTGGAGAATGTGACTTTAATAAATTTAGAAGGTAGAGGTCTTTTAGGTAAAGCCGGCGTTGATGCCAGAATTTTTAGAACATTAAACGATCATGATATAAGCGTTAGTATTATTTCACAAGGATCTTCTGAAAGAGGGATAAGTCTAATTATTGATAGTAATAAAGCCAAAAATGCAAGAATTGCTCTTGAGAGAGAGTTTGAAAATGATTTTTTTTCACAGGATGTTCATAAAATAGATATAATTAAAAATGTTTCTGTGATTTCACTAATTGGTATAGATTTAAGATTATTCCATAAACCATTTAATGCTTTAATTAAAAATCAAATAGTCCCGATACTTTTCAACAATACTGTTACGGGTAAAAACATAAGTTTAGTAGTAAAAAAATCTCAATTACATAAAGCGCTAAACGTAATTCATGGTGAAATATTTGGAATTTCAAGAAAGATAAATATTGCAATTTTTGGTCATGGCACGGTAGGAAGTACTTTAATTGATCAAATAATTACTTCAAAAAATGATATAGAAAAAAGAAAAGGAATAAAACTTAATATTTTTTCTGTTTCAAATTCCAAAAGAGTATTGTTTGATAAAAATGGTGTAGATAAATATTGGAAACGAGATATTAATTCTAAAGGCAAAAAATATGTGGTAGGAGATATTATAAAATTTGCTAAAGAACATCATTTAGAAAATTTAATAGCGGTTGATAATACAGCAGATATAGAATTTGTATCAAATTATCTAGAGCTCGTAGAGCAAGGTTTTGACCTGGTATCTTCTAATAAAATAGCAAATACTATAAGTTTAGAGTTTTATGATAAATTAAGAAATGTTTTGGTAAAGTGTCAGAAAAATTATTTATATGAAACCAATGTTGGTGCAGGTTTGCCTTTAATTGACACCATTCAATTATTACATCTTTCAGGAGAGAACATAACAAGAATTAGAGGTGTATTTTCAGGTTCGTTAGGTTATTTATTCAACAATTTTTCAATTTCAGACAAGCCAATTAGTATAATATTAAAAGAGGCTATTGAAATGGGTTTTACCGAACCAGACGCGAGAGAAGATTTATGCGGGAATGATGTAGCCCGTAAATTATTAATTTTGGCCCGAGAATTAGATTTGAAAAATGAATTGGAGGATGTTGAAATTCAAAATTTAATTCCCGAAAAATTAAGATCAGTCGATCCCCAGGAATTTCTGAATAGATTATCGGAGTTTGATGATATTTATAATGATATTAAAAAGAATCAGGAATCTGATCATGTATTAAGATATATTGGAGATTTGTCGGGTGATTTATTTAAAGATGATGGAGCTATTTTAGAAGTAAAATTAGACTCAGTACCACAAAATAGCCCTCTTGGTCAAGTAAAAGGGAGTGATGCTATTTTTGAAATTTATACTGAATCATATGGAGATCAACCCATAGTAATTCAAGGAGCAGGGGCAGGAGCAGCGGTAACAGCTAGAGGTATTTTTGGAGATATTTTACGCTTAACTGAAAAATATCAATAAATTAAAGTAATAAATATGGATGATAAAAATTTTGAAACTGAAGCTATAAGGACTCAAATTGAACGAAGCCAATTCCTAGAGCATTCTAGCCCTTTATATTTAACTTCTAGCTTTGTTTTTGAAGATGCTGAAGATATGCGGGCCTCTTTTGCTGAAGAAAAAGAACGGAATATTTATAGCAGGTTTACTAATCCTAATACTTCTGAATTCGTAGCTAAAATCTGTAAAATGGAAGGTGCTGAAGACGGTTATGCGTTCGCAACTGGTATGTCAGCTGTGTTTTCTACTTTTGCTGCCTTGTTGAACAGTGGTGACCATATCGTTTCAGCTCGTTCTGTATTTGGGTCGACCCATACCTTGCTAACTAAATTTTTACCTAAATGGAATATTACTACAAGTTATTTTAAAGTAAATGAAGTAGATAGAATTGAAAGTTTAATACAAGCAAATACTAAAATATTATTTGCAGAGTCGCCTACAAACCCAGCAGTTGATATTCTAGATCTAGAGTTGTTAGGAAACATAGCTAAAAAGCACAACCTTATATTGGTAATTGATAATTGTTTTGCAACCCCATATTTGCAAAATCCTATTAAATTTGGAGCCGATCTAGTTATACATTCTGCGACGAAATTAATTGACGGACAAGGGAGAGTACTTGGGGGAGTGGTTGCAGGTAACAAAGAGTTGATCAGGGAAATCTATTTATTCTCTAGAAATACCGGCCCGGCATTATCACCTTTTAATGCTTGGGTTTTATCCAAGAGTTTAGAGACTTTAGCGGTCAGGGTTGATAAACATTGTGAAAATGCTTTGAAAGTTGCAGAATTTCTAGAAAATAATAAAAATGTGAATTGGGTAAAATATCCTTTTTTAAGATCACATCCGCAATATATGGTGGCAATAAAACAAATGAAATTAGGAGGAAATGTTGTTGCTTTTGAAATAAAAGGCGGTGTTGAGGCGGGAAAATCTTTTTTAAATGCTATTAAATTATGTTCTTTGTCAGCTAATTTAGGTGACACAAGAACTATAGTTACGCATCCTGCGTCTACCACGCATAGTAAATTAAATGAGTCTGAATTTTTGGAAGTAGGTATTACAGACGGGTTAGTAAGAATTTCAGTAGGATTGGAAAATGTAAATGATATTATTAACGATTTAAAACAAGCGTTGAGCGTATGAGGAACATCTGGCAAGAAATAGAAAAAAAAATATTGGTATTAGATGGAGCTATGGGCACCATGCTGCAACAATATAAATTTTCTGAAGAAGATTTCAGAGGTGAGCAATTTAAAAATTTCCATATTCCATTGCAGGGTAACAATGATCTATTGTCCATCACCCAACCAAAAGCCATCAAAGAAATTCATGCAAAGTATTTAGAAGCTGGCGCTGATATTATTGAAACAAATACTTTTTCGGGCACAAGCATAGCGATGGCAGATTATCAGTTGGAAAGTATTGTGTATGAACTAAACTACCAATCTGCTAAAATTGCCAAAGAAGTGGCAGATGAATTTTCATTAAAAACGCCTGAAAAACCTCGTTTTGTGGCTGGTTCTATCGGCCCTACCAATAAGACCGCTAGTATGTCACCTAATGTAAATGATCCGGCATATAGAGCAGTAACATTTGACGAGTTGAAAACAGCTTATAAGGAACAGGTTGAAGCCTTAATTGATGGTGGTGTTGACCTTCTTTTGGTTGAAACTATTTTTGATACACTCAATGGTAAGGCAGCATTGTTTGCGATAGATGAAGTTAAAGAAGAAAGAAATATTGATATTCCCATCATGGTATCGGGGACCATTACCGACGCATCAGGAAGAACTTTATCAGGGCAAACAGTAGAAGCCTTTTTAATTTCCATTTCACATATACCCTTATTAAGTGTCGGGTTTAATTGCGCTTTAGGGGCAGATCAATTAAAACCTTATTTGCGGCGTCTTTCTAGTAAGACATCTTTTTTTACGTCAGCACATCCAAATGCGGGATTGCCAAATGCTTTTGGAGAATATGACCAAACTCCGGAAGAAATGCAATTACTGATAAAAGAATATTTAGATGATAATTTGGTAAATATAATTGGAGGCTGTTGTGGTACAATGCCTGAGCATATTAAACTAATAGCGGAAATCTCAAAAAATTACAAACCAAGAAAAATAACAACTGAAGCATAATGGATGATGACGATTGTAAAAAATATTTAAAACTTTCAGGGCTAGAGCCATTGATATTTACTCCTGAAATGAATTTTGTAAACGTCGGTGAGCGCACAAATGTTACTGGTTCTAGAAAATTTCTTCGTCTCATTAAAGAAGATAAACTTGATGAAGCGCTTGAAGTTGCTAGACATCAAGTAGAAGGAGGAGCACAGATCATTGATGTGAATATGGATGAAGGAATGCTTGATGGAGTTGAAGCTATGACTACTTTCTTAAACCTAATTGCTTCCGAGCCTGATATTTCAAGGATTCCGGTTATGATTGATAGTTCTAAGTGGGAAATTATTGAGGCTGGGCTTAAAGTTGTTCAAGGAAAGTGCGTGGTTAATTCAATTAGTCTGAAAGAAGGAGAAGAAACCTTTATTCGCCAGGCCAAGTTAGTGAAACGTTACGGGGCTGCTGTGATCGTCATGGCTTTTGATGAAGCAGGACAAGCAGATAATTACGAGCGAAGAATAGAAATTTGCGAACGATCTTATCGTATTTTAGTCGATAAAGTAGGGTTTCCAGCACAAGATATTATATTCGATCCAAATATTTTTCCGGTAGCCACAGGTATGGAAGAGCATCGCAAAAATGCAGTAGATTTTTTTAATGCGACCAAATGGATACGTGAAAATTTACCTTGTACCAATGTTAGTGGAGGTGTGAGCAATGTATCTTTTTCTTTCAGAGGAAATGATACCGTTCGAGAAGCCATGCATTCAGCTTTTTTATATCATGCCATTAAACATGGGATGACTATGGGAATTGTAAATCCGGCAATGTTAGAAATATATGACGACATTCCGAAAGATCTGTTGGAATGTGTCGAAGATGTATTGTTGGACAGGCGAGATGATGCCACTGAAAGACTACTTGAGTTTGCAGAAAAAGTAAAAGGGGTAAAAAGAGTTGACGAGAATGTTATTCAAGAATGGAGAAGTGATCCGTTACAAGAACGTATAACACATGCTTTAGTTAAAGGAATTGATGCTTTTATCATTGAGGATATTGAAGAAGCCCGTCAATCGGTTTCCAAACCCATAGAAGTCATAGAAGGCCATTTAATGATTGGGATGAATGTGGTAGGAGATTTGTTTGGGAGTGGTAAAATGTTCTTGCCTCAAGTTGTAAAATCGGCACGTGTTATGAAAAAGGCAGTTGCTTATTTACAACCTTTTATTGAAGCCGAAAAAGATGGTAAAGTTGAATTTGCCGGAAAAATTTTAATGGCAACGGTAAAAGGAGATGTGCATGATATAGGTAAAAATATTGTAGGAGTTGTATTAGGCTGTAATAATTATGAAATTATAGATTTAGGTGTCATGGTAGCACCCGAAAAAATTATTGAAACAGCACAAAAAGAAGAAGTTGATATTATCGGTTTAAGCGGTTTGATAACTCCGTCTCTTGACGAAATGGTTTACTTATCTCAGGCAATGGAGAAGAATAATTTTGAAATTCCATTGCTTATTGGTGGTGCTACCACCTCGAAAGCTCATACTGCTGTTAAGATAGCCCCTAACTATCAAAATGTAGTCCATGTAAATGATGCTTCCAGGGCCGTAACAGTAGTTGGTAATCTTTTACAGGAAGATAATAAGGGTTACAAAAAACAAATCAGGGAAGATTATGATAAATTTAGAGCGCAATTTTTAAATCGAAAAAAGAGGAAAGAATATATTTCTATTGGAGAAGCTAGAAATAGAAAATTTTTAATTGATTGGAATACAAGTCAAATAATAAAACCTAAACAATTAGGAATTCAGGTTTTGAACGATTTTGATCTTAATCTTTTAGAAGAATATATTGATTGGAGTCCGTTCTTTAGAAGTTGGGAATTACAGGGTAAATATCCCGATATTTTAACCGATAAAGTAGTTGGCAGTCAAGCTTCCGAATTATTTACGGATGCCAAAACGTTATTAAGGCAAATTTTAGATGAAAAATTGTTAAAAGCCAAGGCAGTATTTGGTCTTTTTGAAGCAAATACAATATATGATGATGATATTGAAGTAATTTCCAACACTGGTGATAAATTTACGTTTTTAACCCTGCGACAACAGCTCAAAAAAAGGGAAGGAGCTGCAAATTTTGCTTTGGCTGATTTTATTGCACCTAAACAAATAGGCAAACAAGATTATATAGGATCTTTCTGTGTAACAACAGGGTTTGGAAGTGATGAATTAGCAGCAAAATATGAAAAAGAACATGATGATTATAATTCAATTATGATCAAGGCGTTGGCGGATAGATTAGCTGAAGCCTTTGCCGAGTATTTACATAAAAAAGTTCGCACGGAATATTGGGGGTATGAAGCTGAGGAAAAACTAACGAATGAAGAATTAATAAAAGAGAGCTATAAAGGTATTCGCCCTGCACCTGGTTATCCTGCTTGTCCGGACCACCTTGAGAAAGCCACATTGTGGCGCTTACTGAATGTTGAAGAAAATATAGGGGTAAAACTAACCGAAAGTTTAGCTATGTGGCCGGCTTCGAGTGTTTCTGGATATTATTTCGCGAATGCAGAATCAAAATATTTTGGACTTGGAAAAATTACTGAAGACCAACTTCAGGATTACGCCAATCGACGACAAATACCTTTAAATGACGCCAGAAAATGGTTGAACCCTAACTTACAGGATTAAAAATGAAGATAACTGAACATATTAAAAAGGCGAAGGGAAAAACATTGTTTTCTTTTGAAATCATCCCCCCAAAAAAGGGTAGAAATATTCAAGAATTGTACAGTAATATAGATCCTTTGATGGAGTTTAATCCTCCTTTTATTGATGTAACGACTTCTCGTGAGGAATTCATATATATTGAAAAAGAAGGATTGTTAGATCGAAAAATTACTCGAATGCGTCCTGGAACTGTTGGTATATGTGCTGCGATCAAACATAAATATAATGTTGATACTGTACCGCATGTATTGTGTGGAGGTTTTTCAAAAGAAGAAACGGAGTATTTGTTAGTTGATTGTCATTATTTAGGGATTGATAATGTAATGGCATTGCGTGGTGATGCGATGAAGCACCAGCAATATTTTGAACAAGCTAAAGGAGGTCATTTATATGCCAAGGAGTTAGTTGTACAAATTCAAAAATTAAATAAAGGAAAATATTTACATGACGTGATTGAAGCAGATGATAAGGCTGATTTTTGTATTGGGGTTGCCGGTTATCCAGAAAAACATATCGAAGCGCCATCATTGCAATCAGATTTGAAGAGGTTAAAGGAAAAAGTAGATGCAGGGGCCGATTATGTGGTTACTCAAATGTTTTTTGATAATGAAAAGTATTTCAATTTTGTTAAAGAAGCAAAAAAAGCAGGTATTGAAGTTCCAATAATCCCAGGAATAAAACCAGTATCGGTAAAACGTCATTTGCAATTATTGCCGCAAGTATTTAAAATTGATCTTCCAGAGGCATTAATTATTGAAATAGAAAAATGTCAAAATAATAAACAGGTAAGACAAGTGGGAGTAGAATGGTGTATTGAACAGTCTAAAGAATTATTAGCGGCAGGTGTTCCGGTATTACATTATTATTCAATGGGGAAATCAGATAATATTAGAGCTATAGCACGAGAGTTATTTTAGTAAAATTCAAAAAATTGTTGAGCAGGTGAATGAACCTATCTTATTTATCTTTCTACAAAAACTGATTCTTCTTCAAAATGAAGTGGTATTTTAACCCGAGTATTATCCCAACCTAATACCATTTGTAAATTTTCTCCTTTATTTTTAAACCCAATAGAAAAAGATTCAAGTGTCTCGGCATTACAAGAAGGGACTTTAATTTTGGCCACATCAAAAGTTGGATTGTATTGAAAAGCTCCTATTACATCAAGATTAGAATTTAAGATAACTTCCCATTCATCTTTTCCGGGAATAGTTAAAAGCACATAAGTACCAGCGGCAACCAAAGTGTCGCCAAATAAAACGTCTTTATAAAACTTAATTTCGGTAGCCTCGTTTGCTCCTGTTCTCCATATTTTATTGAATGGAACAATCTTCCCAAAAACTTCTTTCCCGTTTTTTTGAGGTCGACCATATAATACTTTTACTAATGGAGGAGTTACTCTACTCATCCTGTAATAAGAAATATCATGAGGGGTCTTATCTAAAGCATTAAAATTTTGGGCCTGACTTTCAGAAACAAATAAAGTAAATAGGAATGTAATTGTAATAATTGAGAAATTGTATAATTTTTTCATTATCTCTTTTTGGAATAAATAAATAACGTATCATTTTATCATTTTAGTATTTAAAATTATTCTTAAGAATTATAAGTTATTAACAATTATAATATTTTCTAAGTTACATATATGACGATATAATATATAAAAAAGTAAAAAATGTAATCATTTATCAGTTTATATATATATTATGAAATAAAAAACTAATATTTGCATCTAAATTATAATAAGAAAATATGTGTGGAATAGTTTGTGCTTTTGATCTAAAGCAAACAGCAGAAGAGTTAAGACCTCAAGTATTAGAAATGTCTAAGAAGGTTCGACATCGAGGTCCAGATTGGAGCGGTATTTATAGCCATAAAAATGCAATATTGGCTCATGAGCGATTGGCAATTGTTGATCCTGCATCAGGTAAACAACCTTTATATAGTGAAGATAAAAAACTGATATTAGCTGCCAATGGTGAAATTTATAATCACAGAGAGCTGCGCAAGCAATTTGAAGGAAAATATAATTTTCAAACAGAATCTGATTGTGAAGTTATTTTGGCATTATACAAAGAAAAAGGTGTTCATTTTATTGATGAAATGAATGGTATTTTTGGTTTTGCCATTTATGATGTTGAAAAAGATGAATATTTTGTTGCTCGTGACCATATGGGAATCATTCCTTTATATATGGGATGGGATGCAAACGGTACATTTTATGTCGCTTCAGAATTAAAAGCACTGGAAGGAATTTGTACTAAAATTGAATTATTCCCTCCAGGTCATTATTTGACAAGTAAAGATGGCCAGTTAAAAAGGTGGTACCATAGAGATTGGATGGAATATGATGTAGTAAAAGAGAACCAGACAAGTATAGATGAAATTCACGATGCATTAGAAGCCGCTGTTCATAGACAATTGATGTCTGATGTGCCATATGGGGTATTACTATCAGGAGGGTTAGACTCGTCTGTAACTTCAGCCATTGCAAAAAAATATGCTGCAAAGAGAGTAGAGTCAGACGATACACAAGCCGCTTGGTGGCCACAATTGCATTCCTTTTCTGTTGGGTTAGAAGGGTCTCCAGACTTGGCGGCTGCGCAATTAGTTGCAGACCATATTGGTACTATTCACCACGAGATTAAATTTACGATTCAAGAAGGGTTAGATGCAATTAAAGATGTGATATACAACTTAGAAACGTATGATATTACTACTATACGGGCTTCAACTCCAATGTATTTAATGGCACGTGTTATTAAATCCATGGGTATAAAAATGGTCCTTTCGGGAGAAGGTGCAGATGAATTATTTGGTGGGTACTTATATTTTCACAAAGCACCGAATGCCAAAGAATTTCATGAAGAAACTGTTCGTAAATTAAACAAATTACATATGTATGATTGTTTAAGAGCAAACAAAAGTTTGGCTTCATGGGGGATAGAAGGACGGGTCCCTTTTTTAGATAAAGAATTTATGGATGTTGCCATGAGAATCAACCCGCAAGATAAAATGATTAATGGAGAAAGAATGGAAAAATGGGTAGTTCGAAAAGCGTTTGAAAATTATTTACCTGAAAGCGTTGTGTGGAGACAAAAAGAACAATTCAGTGATGGAGTAGGGTACAGTTGGATCGATACATTAAAAGAAGTGGTAAATACTAAAATTTCTGATGAGCAATTAGCGAATGCACATTACAGATTTCCAATACAAACTCCCCAAAACAAAGAAGAATTTTATTACCGTTCAATATTTGAGGGGCATTTCCCAAGTGATGCTGCAGCATTAAGTGTACCTCAAGAGGCTTCAGTGGCATGTAGCACTAAAATAGCGCTTGAATGGGATGAAGCTTTTAAAAACATGAATGATCCAAGTGGTAGGGCTGTGGCTAACGTTCATGATGAAGCATATTAAAATAAGGAAGACTAGGAGAGTATTTCTTAGAAACTCCGTTTTTATGCGGAGTTTTTATTTTTTGTGATATCTTTGAGTAAATAAATTATAATTCATGAAAATGGTCTCCTCTAGGATAGCAATTCTATTGTTATTCATTATAATGCCTCTAAATATATCTGCACAGGATAAACTAAAAGGTAATAAAATTGTAGTGACTGAAGATAGAAACATTTCTGATTTCAATAAAATTGAAATTAATGATAATATTGATGTAATAATAACTCAAGCGAGTGATAAATCAGTTTCTGTTGAAACAGATGAAAACCTTCAATTTGCCGTTTTTACAGAAGTCAAAGGCGAGGTTCTAACAATTAAATTATCTAAAAAAATAATTAGGAAGAAAGTATTAAAAGTTTACATTTCTATTGATGATTTTATTGATGAGATTAGTACATATGACAGAGCCGAAATTAGAGGTGATGGAACTTTAAATTTTGACCAAATAATCATAAATGCTGAAGGCGATTCTAGAATTAGCATGGATATTAAATGTGCTGGATTTTCTTTAAAAAATAATGAAAGCGCTAATGTTAATTTAACAGTAAATACTGATAAAGCAACTATAAATTCTAATAAAACGGGTAAAGCGAAAATAAATATAGAAGCTGAAAATATTGAAATTTTGTGTCAAGGAAACTCAACGACAGAGTTAATAGGGAATAGTGTAGATTTGGTGGTCAATGCTGAAAACAAAAGTAATTTAAAAGCTAGCATGTTAGAATGTGATGATGTTACTGTAAATGCTTCTGACACTTCAGATATCCATATCAATGCTAACAATTCAATTATATTATCACTAATAAATTCTGCCGAAGTTTATATTTATAACGATCCTGAAATTACGATAGAAAAGTTTGTGGATAAAGCTATATTAAGAAAAAAGTAGAATGTAAAATGGATATTAATCTATTTTCTTTTGTATTTTTTTAAATAGCTTTACATATTAAAAGTAAATCATAATAAATGAAAATTCTAATAGTAGAAGATGAGATTGAATTATTAGATAGTATTTGTAGTTATCTAAAAAATGAAGATTTTATATGTGAAAAAGCTTCAACCTTTTTTGAGGCTGAAGACAAATTGATCAGTTTTAATTATGATATTATTTTATTGGACATCACTTTACCAGATGGTAGTGGAATAGATCTTTTAAAATTAATAAAGGAAAAGTCACCAACAACAGGTGTTTTAATAGTCTCAGCTAAAAATTCTTTAGATGATAAGCTTACCGGACTTGATTTAGGAGCCGATGATTATATTACCAAACCTTTCCATTTAGCAGAACTCAATTCAAGAGTTAATTCATTAATTCGTAGACAAAAATTCGATGGGAACGAAATTATAGAGTTTAATGAAATTCAAATCAATCCTAGCTCAAAATCGGTTACCGTTAATGATAAACCCGTAGAATTAACCAAAAAAGAATATAATTTATTATTATACTTTATTACCAATAAAAATAAAGTGCTTACAAAAGAATCTATTGCTGAACATTTATGGGGAGATGATATTGAAATGTCTGATAGCTATGATTTCATTTACACTCATATGGGTAATCTTAGAAAAAAAATTAAAAAATTAGGAGCGCCTGATTATTTAAAAACTATGTATGGTTTAGGTTATAAATTTACCGAATAGCAATTGGCAGAAGATTGTAATTTCTTCAAACTAAAAAATTACATATAATACCAGTTTGATCATATAAACCAAGAAATTATCGCATGCGACTAAACGAAAAAATAGGCCGAACTTATTTAATCCTTTCAATAATTATCTTTGTTCTTTCTGGCGTAATGTTATATTTTGTTTTAACTAGCGTTATGAATAATAGGCTGGATCAGCAATTATTATATCATAAAGCATTAGTTGCAAAAATAATTAAGTATGATATTGATTTTACATTGTTTGAAGAGCCAGAAGAATTAACAGAAGCTGAAAACCTACTTTTCCCAAGGGATACAATTATTTATAAGGATACCCTTATTTTTCATGCAATTGAAGGTGTTAAAGGAGCGGATGAATATGAAAAGTACAGGCAATTGACTTCTTATGAGACATTACAAGGCAAACGATATAAGATTGTTACTAGAAACTCATTGGTAAGAAATCAAGATTTTATTTCAATAATTTCATTATCAACCATTATTATTATCCTTTTATTGTTAACAGGACTTTGGGTTTTAAATACCCAAATAGTTAAAAATATATGGAAACCATTTTATTTGAATTTAGACAAATTAAAAACATTTTCTATACAAGATCAAAATCCAATAAAATTAGAACCATCCAATGTTGAAGAATTTAAAGAATTAAATAGTTCAATCAGGAATTTAACCTCAAAATTACACTCTGATTTTAATAATTTAAAAGAGTTTTCAGAAAACGCATCTCATGAAATGCAAACCCCATTAGCTATTATGCAATCAAAAATTGAGTTGCTATTGCAATCTGCTAAGCTAACTAAAGTTCAATCGGAACAATTACAGTCTATTTATCAAGCTGGGCAGCGACTATCTAAATTAAACAAAACCTTATTACTATTAGCCAAAGTAGAAAATCAACAATTTAGTTCTAAAGAAGAAGTTTCTTTGAAAACACTTATCGAAAAACAATTGGAAAATTATGAGGATTTTATCATTAATAAGAATATTAAAGTCAATACTGATTTATCAGATGAAACTATTTCAACAAACACAGTCTTAGCCGAAACCTTAATTTCCAACTTGTTTAGTAATGCTATAAAACATAATATTCAGGATGGTACAATAGACATTACATATATACGTGATATTTTGATTTTTTCAAATACGGGTAATGTTTTGCAACAGGATCCTCAAAATCTCTTCAATCGTTTTAAAAAGGCCAGTACATTAAAAGATTCTCTTGGATTGGGTTTAGCAATTGTTAAAAAAATATGTGA
>CAZJCZ010000008.1:19616-30121 GCA_964544575.1 uncultured Flavobacteriaceae bacterium
GTACATTAAAAGATTCTCTTGGATTGGGTTTAGCAATTGTTAAAAAAATATGTGAAGTCAACGATTGGCAAATTTCTTATTCTTACGAGAAAAATGTGCATCAAATCTCGGTTTTATTCAAATCTTAAGATTTGCTACAGATTGTGTTTTTACATTTAGACCAACAAATAAAAACTAAGTAAAAACAAAAAAGTCATGAAAAAATTAAATTATTTAATTGTATTAGGAGTATTTGGTTTGATAAATACAACTATGTATGCTCAAGAAGTTATACAAAAAGTTAAGACCGAAGTTAAAGAAATACTTCAAGAAGAAAAAGTTGAAGTCAAATTAAGTGAATTGCCAGAGGCAGTTACTGATGTTTTAGAAGATGAGTTTGTTGGTTATACTGCTAAAAAGGCATATAAAACGAAAAAAGAGGATAAAGAAGTATTCTATATAAAATTAGAAAAAGAAGGAAAATATATTAAGGTTCTTATTGATGCTGGGGGAACAGTTATTGAAAAAAAGGAGATTGAAATTAAAACAAAGAGCAAATTGGGTTGATCACCTTTGATTTGAAACAGCTTTAATAGGCTTCATGCTTTTAAGCTGTTTTGTTTTTTAGTTTCGTTTCATTAAGATTAGCTCTAAAACAAATTAAATTTCAATTCTCTTCAAAACTTAAGATTTTCTTTAGATTCTATTTTTACATTTGAATAACAAACAAAAACTGAGTTCTTTTTAAAATAAAGAGATTTTAAAAGTTAAAGTACAGAACAGAGCAAATTGGGTTGATTGCTTTTAATTAGAAACAGCTTAAATAAACTTCAAAAATTTTTAGGCTGTTTCATTTTTTTTTAAACGAAATTCATTTAGAATAGCGCTATAACACTCTAAATTTAAATATCTCACTTTTGTGAGAATTTGTTAATAACTTCCGTTATTAAACACCCGAAAAAACACGTTCAAACGAGCGTGTTTTTTTATATTTGTATGCGTTTGAAAATATGTAAAAAAGTGCGATATAAATTATGAGCGAAGAGAAAAAAAAACAAAATTATTCGGCGGATAGTATTCAGGCTTTAGAGGGGATGGAGCACGTTCGTAAACGTCCGTCTATGTACATTGGGGATGTTAGTGTAAGAGGCCTACATCATTTAGTCTATGAGGTAGTCGATAACTCAATTGATGAAGCTATGGCAGGGCATTGTGACGCAATAGATGTGATCATTAATGAGGATAATTCGTTGAGTGTAAAAGATAATGGCCGTGGTATACCAATTGGAATACATAAAAAGGAAGGTGTTTCTGCACTTGAAGTTGTAATGACAAAAATTGGTGCAGGCGGAAAGTTTGATAAAGATTCATATAAAGTTTCTGGAGGATTACACGGAGTTGGAGTCTCTGTTGTAAACGCGTTGTCATCTCATTTAAGAGCTACAGTTTATATTGATGGTAAAATATATGAGCAGGAATATGAAAGAGGTAAAGCCTTATATCCTGTTAAAGTTGTTGGAGAGTCTCAAGAAAATGGTACAATGATTACTTTTATGGCCGATGAGACTGTTTTCCAAACAGAAATAGAATATAACTATGACACTCTAGCTACACGTTTAAGAGAATTATCCTTTTTAAATAAGAGGATTAAAATTTCACTTATAGATAAACGCCATAAAGATGACAAAGGAGAGTTTGTAAGTGAAAATTTTTATAGTGAAATAGGCTTGCCAGAATTTATAAGATATCTTGATGAAAACAGAGAGCAATTAACATCAGATGTTATTTCAATGGAAGGTGAAAAAAATGGTGTTCCTGTTGAAGTAGCTATGGTATATAACACTTCTTATACTGAAAATTTACATTCTTATGTAAATAACATCAACACGCATGAAGGAGGTACACACTTAGCAGGTTTCAGAAGAGGTTTAACTGGAACTCTAAAAAAGTATGCTGAAAATTCAGGAATGCTTGATAAATTGAAATTTGATATTGCCGGTGATGACTTTAGAGAAGGCCTTACAGCTATTATATCTGTTAAGGTAGCCGAGCCTCAGTTTGAAGGACAAACCAAAACTAAATTAGGTAACCGTGATGTGACCGCTGCTGTTAGTCAGGCTGTTTCAGAAATGCTTACCAATTATTTAGAAGAAAATCCTAGTGACGCCAAAATTATTGTTCAAAAAGTAATTTTAGCAGCTCAGGCGCGTCACGCAGCTCGTAAGGCTCGCGAAATGGTACAACGAAAAACAGTAATGTCTGGGGGTGGCTTACCGGGAAAATTGTCAGATTGCGCTTGGACAGACCCAGAAAAATGTGAAATATTCTTAGTAGAAGGGGATTCCGCCGGTGGTACAGCTAAACAAGGTAGAGATCGTAATTTTCAAGCTATTTTACCATTAAGGGGTAAAATATTGAATGTTGAAAAAGCCATGCAGCATAAAGCTTTTGAAAATGAAGAAATAAGAAACATGTATACCGCTCTTGGGGTTACTATTGGTACAGAAGAAGATAGTAAAGCATTAAACCTAGAAAAATTACGCTACCATAAAATAGTAATAATGTGTGATGCTGATGTAGATGGTAGTCATATTGCCACATTAATTCTGACGTTCTTTTTTAGGTATATGAAAGAATTGATAGAGGAAGGGTATGTTTATATTGCAGCACCACCACTGTATTTAATTAAAAAAGGTGCTAAAAAAGAATACGCATGGGATGATAAATCTCGTGATGAGATTGTTGAAAGATTTGGAGGTGCTACTATTCAACGCTATAAAGGTTTAGGAGAAATGAATGCTGTGCAACTATGGGATACTACAATGAATCCTGAATTTAGAACTATGCGAAAAGTGGTCATAGATAATGGTTCAGAAGCGGACAGAGTTTTTTCAATGTTGATGGGTGATGAAGTACCACCAAGAAGAGAATTTATTGAAAAAAATGCAATTTACGCTAATATTGATATATAAAAATTAAAACAAAATGAAAGTAACAATTGTTGGAGCAGGTGCGGTTGGTGCAAGTTGTGCCGAGTACATTGCAATCAAAGATTTCGCCTCAGAGGTGGTAATTTTAGACATTAAAGATGGATTCGCAGAAGGTAAAGCTATGGATTTAATGCAGACAGCTTCTTTAAACAGTTTTGATACCAAAATAATTGGTACAACTGGTGATTATTCAAAAACCTCAGGTAGTGACGTTTGTGTTATTACTTCAGGTATTCCGCGTAAGCCCGGAATGACCAGGGAAGAATTAATAGGTATTAATGCTGGTATTGTAAAATCAGTTTCGTCAGATTTAATTAAATATTCGCCTGATACTATTATTATAGTTGTTTCTAATCCAATGGATACCATGACATACTTGGTGCATAAAACAACGGGTTTACCTAAAAATAGAATTATCGGCATGGGA
Source organism: uncultured Flavobacteriaceae bacterium (assembly GCA_964544575.1). Taxonomy (GTDB): domain Bacteria; phylum Bacteroidota; class Bacteroidia; order Flavobacteriales; family Flavobacteriaceae; genus Aureibaculum. The sequence continues at coordinate 23,013 of CAZJCZ010000008.1, forward strand.
GGTGCGTTGGATTCAGCTCGTTTTAAATACAGACTTGCAGAAGCTTTAGGAGCTCCAATTTCTGATGTGGACGGAATGGTAATCGGTGGGCATTCTGATAAAGGAATGATACCTTTAACACGTTTAGCTGCGCGAAATAGTGTGCCTGTTATAGAATTCTTATCAGATGAAAGATTAGCTCAAGTAGCCGAAGACACTAAAGTAGGAGGTGCTACATTGACTAAATTATTAGGAACTTCTGCTTGGTATGCTCCTGGTGCAGCTGTTTCTTCATTAGTACAGGCAATTGCCTGTGATCTGAAAAAGATGTTTCCATGTTCAACATTACTTGAAGGAGAATATGATCTAAACGATATTTCAATTGGAGTACCAGTAATTCTTGGAAAAAATGGAATCGAAAAAATTGTTAAGGTTGAACTTACGGATACTGAAAAAGCGAAAATGCAGGAAAGTGCAGAAGGAGTTAGAAATACAAATGGACTCTTAGAATTATAAAATATCAGGAACTATTTGTTAATTTTTATAAAACCAGCCTTATGGCTGGTTTTTGTTATTTATAGAGGATTTTTTTCTTGAGGAGAATTATTGTATAAATGGTATAATGTATCTTTGTTTTCAAATTAATGACTTTGGCTTTAATACTAAACATAGAAACTGCTACTAAAAATTGCTCAGTAAGTCTTTCAAGTAAAGAAGAGGTAATTGCCCTAAGAGAATTGAATGATGGCAATTATTCGCATAGTGAAAACCTCCATGTATTTATTGATGAGGTTTTAAAATCTGCAAATAAGACATTTAGAGAAATAGATGCCATTGCTGTGAGTAAAGGACCAGGTTCTTTTACTGGGCTACGAATTGGGGTTTCCGCGGCAAAAGGGCTATGTTTTTCATTAGACTTACCTTTAATTTCTATATCAACATTGGCATCTTTAGCCGGTGCAATAAATGTTGAAGAAGGTGACCTAATAATTCCTTTACTGGACGCTCGAAGAATGGAAGTCTACAGTGCTGTTTTTGACCATAATTATGATCAAATTAGAAAAACAGAGGCTGAAATTATTGATAAGAATTCTTTTGAGGAATATTTAAATAATGGAAAAGTCTATTTTTTAGGTGATGGAGCTCATAAAATTAAAGAAATTATCAACCAAAAAAATGCAATTTTTTTAGATGGGTATTTCCCTTCAGCTAGAGAAATGGCTAAATTATCTTATGATAAATATAAAAAGAATGACGCCGAGGATGTCGCCTATTTTGAGCCATTTTATTTAAAAGATTTTCTAATAACTAAATCCAAAAAAAATTATTTTAAGGTATGATAGTAGGCAAATATTTTAATTAGATCTTTCTCATTTTTAAACCCTAATTTATTTTCTTTGGCAAAAGACTCTACGTTTTTACTTTTATTCGAGAATAATTTTAGGATTTCATTTTTCTTTTTTGGTAATTCTTCGGTTTCATTGTTTTAATATCCGATATATAATTTATCCCTTACTCGTTTTAAAGTTGGTGGTTGATATTTATCGTAACCACTCTTAGCTATAACTTCTTCAAAAAACTTAATTCTTTCCTTCATCAATAATGAAACTTTATCACCATTAAATAAAACAACAAAAAGACCTGTTCTATCTTGATCTGAATCCTCATAATTATAAACTTGATAGACCTTATTTATTCCTAAAAAAAGTAGCAGTATAGTTAAAATTTTTTCGCAAATAGAATTTATGATTGTCTATTTCTATTTCGTCATGATAAGCATCAAATAGGATCGAATAAATAGTACCATCAACACTAATCTTAGCCGCGTGAAAAATTTTATCTATATAACTACTACTAACCAAATCCTTTGGACTGTTATCGTAAAAAAACTTCGATTTCATATCGACAATTAAATCATGATCAGTTTTAACTTGACTATGACATGTATTACTCGAAAAAATGTTAATTAATAAAAGGGAAAATGACATTAATATTTTCATTTTTTTAATATTGTTTTATCACAATAAAGATTAATCCAGAATCATTTTCAGCACAGTAACGTTAATATTATTCCAAACCAACTGCCTACGCTTCTTTCCGGATTTGAACAGCATGTGGGTAAGGTATTTCAATACCCGCTTTGTCTAGAGCTTCTTTTACATGTTCGGTTATTTCAAAATAGACATCCCAATAATTTTCAGGAGTTGACCAAGGACGAACAGCAAAATTAACTGAACTATCTGCTAGCTCAGAAACCGTAACAGCGGGTGCCGGATCTGTTAGAACTTTAGTATTGGAAGTTAAAACATTCATAAGAACATCTTTGGTTTGTTTAATGTCCGAATCGTACGATACTCCAAAGGTTAAATCAACTCTTAATTTACCCTCCTCAGTATAGTTCACAATGTTTCCGTTAGATAATATACCATTAGGAATAATGGCTAATTTATTACCAGGTGTAACAATTTTTGTTACAAAAATTTGAATTTCTTTTACAACACCTAATTCACCTTGTGCCTTAATTAAATCGCCAACTTTAAAAGGTTTGAAAACCATGATAAGTGCTCCACCTGCAAAATTTGCCAATGATCCTTGCAAAGCTAAACCTATAGCTAAACCTGCGGCACCTAGAATGGCTACAAAAGAAGTGGCAGGAACACCCAACTGTGAAATAACAGTAACAAATAATAACGCTTTTAATGTCCAGCCTAATAAGCTACTTAAAAATTTCATTAGAGTCTCATCTAGACCTCGTTTCAGCATTATTTTACGGGCATACTTTGTTATTAATTTAATAAACCATAATCCAACGAATAAGATTATTAAGGCAGTGATAGCCTTTGGTGAATACTCAAGAATGAGTTCTAAAGCCTTGTCTATATAAAGTTGAAATTTTTCCATTATTTATGAATTGATAATAATTAAAATTAGAGCAAAAATAGCAGGAATTGCTTGAATATAAAAGAGTTTTATTTTCCTTGTTGAATAAGCACCATAAATCCCCGCAACAATAACACAGCATAAAAAGAAAACAGTTACTTCCGTATTTTTTGAAATGATTGACCAAATTAAACCTGCAGCTAAAAACCCATTATACAATCCTTGATTAGCCGCCAATACTTTTGATTCTTCTGCAAATTCTTTGGTGAGTCCGAAAGTCTTCAAACCTTTCGGTTTGGTCCAAAAAAACATTTCTAATATCAAAAAATACAAATGTAAAAAGGCCACCAGAGCTACGAAAAATACTTGAATCATTTTCATTTTAATATTGTATTAATTTGTTGCAAAGCTTTTTGAGTTTCAGTTACTGGCAATTGACATGCCCCATCAACACACACAAAGATTGTAGTTTCATCTTCGTTGTATTTATAAGCAAGTAATGGTAAATTACTTTCTTTAATACTGCCAACAATCAATTTATTTGGAATATAAGATTTGTTAATTTCAGTAAGAATTTGTTTAGCATTGCTACCTACAATTGCTATTTCATAATAATCACCTATTAAATTAATATACAATAGTGACCAATTTGAAGCACCTGCCCCGTATTTTAGAGCTTTATCTTTTATATTGTGTAACATTTGCTTTGCATCTTTTATATAAGTTGGGTTCGCAAAATAGTGCCCTAATTTAAATAGATTATTGGCCATTATAGAGTTTGATGATGGGATAACATTATCATCAGTTTCTATTTTTCTAGTGATCAACCCTGTATCATTATTCGAAGTAAAAAAGAACATTTTACTTTTATCATCATAAAAATGATCGAAACAATAATCGGTTAACTGCTTAGCATTTTGCAACCATTTTTCATCCAACGTTACTTCATATAAATTAATAAATGCATCAATTACAGTGGAATAATCCTCCAAATATGCATTGATAGAGCTTTTGCCATTTTTATAATTTCTATATAGACCACCTTCAACGTTAAACTGTTTATAAAGTAAAAAGTTAGCATTTTTAATTGCTTTATCTAAAAAGTGTTTATCATCGAAGACCCTATATGCATCAATGTAACCTTTCAGCATTAATGCATTCCATGAAGTCAATATTTTATCATCCAATCTTGGTCGACTTCTTTTTGCTCTTTCCTCCAATAGAACTTTTTGCCAGTTCGTTACTTTCTTTTCTAATTCATCTTCTGAAATACTATGTTCTTCGGCAATCTCGTTGTTTGATTTAGTTCTATGTAAATTGTAAGTATCATGTTCCCATTTCCAGTCAGCCGTAACATTATAATAATCAGAAAACAACTCGAAATCAGCTTTGATCAATGTTTGTAATTCATCTTTTTTCCATACATAGAATGCACCTTCTTCTAACTCGCCTTTTTCATTTTCACTGTCTGCATCAAGTGAAGAATAAAATGCACCTTCGTTATTCATTAATTCTTGCTCAACAAAATTCGTTGTTCTATAAACAATATCTTTATATAAAGGATTTTGAGTAACTAAATAAGCATTAGCATATAGACTTACTAATTGTCCATTATCGTACAACATCTTTTCAAAATGTGGAATATGCCATTTGGCATCAACAGAATAACGGGCAAAACCACCCCCAACCTGATCGAAAATACCACCATAGGCCATATTAGTTAACGAAGTGTTTACATAGTTCAGTAATTTATTATCATTGGTTTGCTTAGCGTACCTTAATAGAAATTGGTAATTATTAGGCATTGGGAATTTAGGGGCTCCTTGATTACCACCCATTTTTTTGTCCATATATTTTTCCCAGTTAAACACTATTTTATCAAGTTCACCTTTTGTAAAACTGGTTTCGGAAGTATTTAGCACAACTAAATCAGACTGTTTAATACCTTCAGTTAAATTTGTAGCGTATTCCTCTGCCTTTTCGGGGTTCTCTTGATATAATTTTGCGAGTTGTTCAAGTGCATTTATCCAATTGTCCTTAGGAAAGTAGGTGCCGCCCCAAATGGGTCTCCCATCAGGTAAAGCCACACAGTTTAGAGGCCAGCCACCACGCCCAGTAATTAACTGAACGGCATTCATATAAACTTGATCGACATCTGGTCTCTCTTCTCTGTCAACTTTTATATTAATAAAATTTTGATTCATTATCTTGGCAACAGTTGTATCTTCAAAACTTTCGTGTTCCATTACATGGCACCAATGGCAAGCGGCATAGCCTATAGAAATAAGAATAAGCTTTTTTTCTTTTTTGGCTAGTTCTAATGTTTCATCGTTCCAAGCGTGCCAGTTAACCGGATTATGGGCATGTTGTAATAGATAAGGGCTCGTTTCATTAATAAGTGCGTTGGTATAGGTATTATCCGTCATAGAGTTTTTGTTTTGACTTGTACAATTTACCATTATTGATAAAGCAATAAAAAGTAATAGTATTTTATAAGACATTCTTTTTTTAATCAAATATACACAATAAAAAAAGCGTTTTGAAAATTTTCAAAACGCTTTGATTCTATATTGGTAAAGTTACTTATTGAACTTCAAAAGTAATTTTTACATTTACTCTGAATTCCTGAACATCATCACCTTTTACAACTGCACTTTGAGATTGTACAAATACAGATTTAATGTGTTTTACACTTTTTGAAGCATGTTTAACTGCTTGACGAGTTGCATCTTCCCAACTTTTATCAGAATTCGCCATAACTTCAATAACTTTCATTACTGCCATAATCATTTAGTTTTTTTTAATTAATATAATTTTGTTAATTGTAAATGTACTAATTAGTTTTCAGAACTTTACTATCCATTAATTGCTATGACTTCTTCTATTTTATTTGGCAGTAATTGTTTCAATGTAGCTTCTATACCATTTTTTAAGGTTATGGTTGAGGAAGGGCATCCACTACAAGCTCCTTGTAAAATAACATTTACTGTTTTATTATCTGGGTCATAAGATTGAAACATAATATTACCACCATCCGATGTCACTGCCGGTTTAATATATTCATCTAAAATAGCGACAATTTCTTGAGAGGTATTATCTAAATTTTCAACATTAACAGGTTTATTAAATTCGATCGAATCTTGAGAGGGTTCATAACTGTCATCAATGATCGGTTTGCCTTCCTCTATATAACTTTTCAAGAAAGTTCGTAATTCATTTGTGATTTCAAACCAATCAACCGTTTCAACTTTAGAAATTGAAACATAGTTTTCAGAAATAAAAACTTCTTTAACAAAGGGAAAATCAAAAAGTGATATCGCCAGCGGTAGTCCTTTTGTTTGTTCAGCTGAAAGAATTTCAATGTTTTGTGATGAAAGTAATTTATTAGAAACGAATTTCATTACATGTGGGTTAGGTGTGCTCTCAGCATATATTTGAACCGGTTTTTTTTTATACTCTTTTGAGGTATTGAATAGAGAACCGTTTTTATTCAAATAATTTTCTATTACCTGCTGTAACTCTTCTTGAACATCCCCCCATTCAACAATATTATAACGCTCAATGGCTATAAAATTTGCAGTAACAAACACTTTTTTTACAAAAGGCAAATGAAATAATTGCTGTACCAACGTGGAATTTGAAGCATCTTCAATTGTATTGTATTCAAAGCTGCCATCAGTCAAAATGGTATTGGCTATAAATTTTAATATTGAAATATTTTTTGTTGTTTCTATTTTGATTGTTATCATTTTTAAAATTCAATTTATACAAAAGTACTACATTATTATATTTAATTTTACATCATTAGTTCCTAAATACAAATTGGTTAAAGTTAAATCTTCGTTGTTTTCAGAAAAGGTGTCTATAACCTGATAATCTATTATAATTTCAGTTTCTCTTCTTGAATTTTGTAATTGCTCGTAAAAGATGAATTTATTATTAGCTTCTTTATAGATGACGGCTGAAATATTTAAATTATTTTTTTGTAGTTAAAATATCTTTTCAATATAGATTTGTACATGAAACTAAAAGTATTCCAAGGGATACCGTTAGTATTAATTTGATATTACCATTCGTAATTTTTTTGCTTTGCTTGTTTTTTGATTGCATTGAGCATAGCACTCTCCAAGCCATTTGTAGTATTGGTTTCTTTTCGTTTTTGCGCTACATAAGTGTTTCTTTTTGTATTCAATTCTTTAATTTTTTGCTGAATTTCTTGACGTTTTTTACCTTGTTGAGCTACATATTTT
>CAZJCZ010000009.1:0-2616 GCA_964544575.1 uncultured Flavobacteriaceae bacterium
ACTGAGCTACCTCGCCATTTTTTGAGGTTGCAAATATAAAAACAAATTTAGTTGAGACAAGATTTATGCTTCAATTTTTTGATAAAAAAGTTTTTTTTAAAATAAGATAATCTATATATTGTCGACCCAAGATTAAAATACTAATCAATGTCTGATAAAATAAAATTTGAATTAGAATTTCCGATACATTCTTCCCCTGCATTTTTGTATCAATATCTATCAACGCCAGATGGATTGAGCGAATGGTTTGCAGACAATGTTAATTCTAGAAGTGACATTTTTACTTTTATATGGGACGATAGTGAGGAACAAGCTAAAAGAATTGGATATAAGACTAATGAAAAAATTAGATATAAGTGGCTGAATGATGATGACGAAACGGGCACTTATTTTGAATTTAGAATACAAGTTGATGCCTTAACAAATGATGTCTCATTAATGGTTACTGATTTTGCTGATGAAGATGATGTTGAAGAATCAAAAATGTTTTGGGAAAATCAAGTAGCAGAACTTAAACATACAATTGGTGCATAGTTTCTAATAAATTATTAAAATGAGCCTTGACTAATCTCAAGGCTTTTTTTATATTTTAACTTTAATTTTTGACATGATAAACTTTAATGGAGATTTAAGAACTGAAAACGAATTCTCTCTTTCTTCCAATAATAGGGCTTTCAAATATGGCGATGGCCTTTTTGAGACTATTAAAGTAGAGAATAGGAGGGTTGTATTTCTTGAGGACCATTATTTTAGATTAATGTCTTCTATGCGGATGTTACGTATGGAAATCTCGATGAAATTTACCTTAGAGTTTTTTGAAAAGGAAATACTAAGAACAATTGAGGCTAATGAGTTGATAAAATCTAGAGTACGATTTTCAGTCTTTAGAAACGATGGAGGTCTTTATTTACCCGAAGACTATGCTACAAGTTATATAATTGAAACAGATAAGCTTTCGATCACTTTAAAAACGGATTATGAAGTTGATTTGTTTAAAGATCATTATGTGTATTCAGGCATGTTGTCAACACTCAAAACCAATAATAAAATATTAAATGTTATCGCAAGTGTATATGCAAATGAAAATGGCTTAGACAATTGTATTTTGTTAAATGAAAACAAACAAGTTGTTGAAGCAATAAATTCAAATATATTTTTAGTTAAGAATCATCAAATAACCACACCTTCATTGTCAGAAGGGTGCTTGAAAGGTGTAGTACGCAAAAATATTATTTCATTAATAAATAAGGATACAGAGTATGAAATTTTAGAAGCGGCTATTTCACCTTTTGAACTACAGAAAGCAGACGAAGTATTTTTAACCAACACAATTGTAGGTATTCAACCAGTAACGAAGTATAGAAAAAAAGTATATGAAATTTCCATTGCAACGGATTTACAAAATAAGCTTAAAATTTTAGAGAAACTTACTTAGGTTCACGTATTCACAAGAAATAATTGATTTTATGTATTCACTGATAATTCAAGGAGAGATTTCAAGGAAAACCTTGAAAAATATTTTATCAATTTAAGCTAGGGTTTTCAGGAGAATTGGCCCAGATTTGATACTCGCCACCAAATTTCATCAGCTGATCTTTCCAGAGAGATTGATGTTCGAGATTAAATATGTTTTGAAATTTGTTTTCAATAACTACCCATGAGGTAGTATCCAACTCGTCTTGGAGTTGATCTTTACTCCATCCCGAATATCCGAGAAAAAAACGAATATCATTTTTATCGAGATCATTGTTTTGCAATAATTCCTGAACTTTTTCAAAATCTCCACCCCAAAAAATGCCATTAGTAATTTCAATACTCTCCGGAATTAATTCAGGCACCCTATGTACAAAATATAGATTTTCGTTTGAAACGGGTCCACCGATATAAATTATTAAATCAGATTCGATTTCAGGTATCAAATCCTGCAAGGTATATTTGGATGGTTTATTAATAATAAACCCAATGGCACCTTCATCATTATGCTCAGATAAAAGTATAACAGATCTATTGAAAGAACTATCGCTTATTATCGATGGTTCTGCAATTAATAATCTTCCTTTTGATGGTTTAGTAGTGAACATAAATCATGATTACTCAACTAATATAGGATAATTTTTGAAATAAAAAAAGCTCCCGAAATTTCGAGAGCTTTATAATATTAAGATTACTTCTTAAATAATTAGTTCACTGAATTTTTTAATTCAGCTCCTGGCTTAAATTTCACTACGTTTTTAGCAGCAATTCTAATAGCTTTTCCAGTCTGAGGATTTCTTCCATCTCTTGCAGCTCTTTTAGAAACTGACCAAGAACCAAAACCTACTAAAGAAACTCTTCCACCTTTCTTCAAAGACTTTTCTACATTGTTCATCATAGAATCTAAAGCTTTTTTTGCAGCAGCTTTTGTAATTCCTGCGTCAGCAGCCATAACGTCTACTAATTCTGATTTGTTCATAATTTAATAATTTAAAATTGGTTAAATATTTTTTTCGCTTGTTAAAGCCTAACAAATATATATTTTATAGGGCTTTGCGCAAGATTTGCCAGTGAAATATGCCCTTTTTGTTAATAAAAAAGATACAATTGTTAATAAACCCAAATATATTTTGTAAAAAATCA
>CAZJCZ010000009.1:2716-29227 GCA_964544575.1 uncultured Flavobacteriaceae bacterium
TTTCATTGATCAAAATAAAGCCTTCTTTTACGGCAATCTTTAATTCTGTTTTGGTCGTTATAATACTCCCTATTGAATATTGATGTTCTTCTAAGATTTTAGTGGCGCTGTAAATTTTTGCTTCTATGTTTTCATTTTGGTTATCTATAATTGTCCATGAAGCCGGATAGGGACTTAGCCCCCTAATTTTATTATATATAGTATCAATTGGTTCACTCCAATCAATTTTACAGGTTTCTTTATAAATTTTAGGTGCTGGTTTTTCTTCTTTGGTGGGTTGTTTAATGGTTTTTACATTCCCCTGTTGGATTAGATTTACCGTCTTAATTACTAATTGACTACCTATTTTCATCAATTTATCATGCAAATCTCCGGCAGTATCGTTAATATCAATGTCTATTGCGTCCTGTAATATGATTTCACCTGTATCAATTTTTTCATCAATAAAAAAAGTAGTAACTCCTGTTTTAGTTTCACCGTTAATAATGGCCCAATTGATTGGAGCTGCTCCTCTATAATCAGGCAATAAAGATGCATGCAAATTAAAAGTACCTAATGAAGGTAATTGCCAAACAACTTTTGGTAACATTCTAAAGGCTACAACAATTTGTAAGTTGGCATTAAGTTCACTTAGTTTTTCTACAAAGTCCTTATTTTTTAAATTTTTTGGCTGAAGTACAAGTAATTGTTGGGCATCCGCAAATATTTTTATTGCAGATTGACTTAATTTTCGTCCTCGCCCTTTTGGTTTATCCGGTGCTGTGATTACGCCAACCACATTAAATTTATGGTCAAGTAAGCTTTTAAGAATTCCGACCGCGAAATCGGGAGTACCCATAAACACTATACGTACATCATTCATTTGGCATTATTTCTAATTTATTTTGCGAAGTTATGGTAATTTTATTGCTATCCAATAATAATTGTAAAGTTGAAAGGATAACCGAGCTATCAAGGTTGAAATGTGATATAATTTCTTTAGATGATAACGAATCTTTAGATGATAACAAGGTTAGAATATCTTGTGATAATTGTTCATGATCATAAGGCCTTGATTTTTTATTAGCTTTTGTACAAACATCACAAATTCCACAGTTTTTTGTATTTTTTTCTCCAAAATAGGCTAAGAGATAACGGCTTCTACAAACAGATTTATTCCTAACATAATTAATTACTGCATTGATCTTTTCAGATTTTATTTTATTTTGTTTATTTATATTTGAAGCAACTTTATTGATAGTAATATCATCCTCCCTTGGTACTAAAAAATGTATTTGACTAGTGTTTCTTTTGAAACTATACAATGCAAGACCATCTTCTGATATTTTTGTTAATTCATTTTTTACTGATAATAATGAAGAACCGATTTTTTTAGCCAGGAAAGTTTCATTGATCTTGAGATTAAATTCAAAAATTCCTCCATAACTTCTTAATATGGTTTTGATCAATTCAGAATTGTTTTTTTCAGAATATTCCAAAATTTCATGAGGTGATGCAGTAAATTTAAATGTTGATTGTTGGTTGAAATTTTCATCAATTAATAATATTTCATCTTTTTCTAATATTTTAATTGCGTTATAGGCTTGCAAAATGTTGTAACCATAATGAGAACAAAAATCTGCTAAATTGAACTCGAAAAAAAGATCAGGTAATTCGCCATACGACACTTGAAAATACCGATTCAGATCTTTATAGATCTGTTTTGTCAGTTCAACGGATACCAATCCTTTTGAAAATCTATTTTTTAAATTAAATATAGTATGCTCTGTAGCAAAAATATATGAATAAGCTTTTTTTTGGTTTCTTCCGGCTCTTCCAGACTCTTGCATGTAATTCTCGAGGCTGTTCGGTAAATCAAGATGTATAACGTTTTGTACGTTGTCCTTATCAATACCCATTCCAAAGGCATTCGTAGCTACCATAATGAGAGATTTCTCTTCCATCCAATTAGAAAAAGAAAGCTTTTTTTCTTCATTTGATAACCCTCCATGGTAGAAAGAACTTTTGAGCTTGTTTTTGTTTAAATAGTCACTAATTTCTTTTACTTTTTTTCTACTATTGGCATATAATATTGAAGGTAAAATGGAACTTTTTATAATATTTTTGATATGGTAATAAATATCATCACTATTAACTACTTTCAATGCCAAATTTTTTCGAACTAATGATTGTTTAAATATTTGTGCATTGGGTATATTTAAGTTCTTAAGGATGTCTTTTAGGACTCTTGGGGTAGCTGTAGCAGTCAATCCAATAATGGGCGTGTTGGGATGCAATTCTTTAATAATTGGTATTTTTAAATAGGCGGGTCTAAAATCATGGCCCCATTCAGAGATGCAATGAGCTTCATCAATTGCAATTAAATTGACATTTAAGGCTTTTATTTTTTGTTGAATTAATTCTGATTGTAATTTTTCTGGTGAGAGATACAAAAATTTAAAATTGCCATATTGTAAATTGTCAAATGCAGTTATGATTTCCTCTTGTCGTAAAATCGAGGTTATTGCAATGGCTTTAATCCCTTTTTCTTTTAATGAATTCACTTGATCATTCATCAATGCAATTAAGGGCGAGACAACCAGGCAAACACCATCTTGTAACAAAGCTGGAATTTGATAACACATAGACTTACCACCCCCAGTTGGCAAAATAGCCATTACATTTTTATGTGTTAAAACGGCACTTATTATTTTTTCTTGAGGTCCTTTAAATGAAGTATAATTCCAATATTTATGTAAAACCTCATGAGTAGTAGCCATCACAGAATGTTTAATTGTTTTAAAATGAAATCAGCTCTGATAGTTATACTGGAACGAGGCACTTCAATTATTTCATAATTTAGCGCTGTATAAGCAGTTTTTAATTGATTATAAATAGAAATTGAGAGTTCATAACTCTCATACCTCTCGTCATCGGTTATATAGATTTCTTTCCATGGGGGTAACAAAAAAATATTATTATATCGGTATTTTTTACTTTTTTCAAGAAATATTTCTGGATACTTGGTGCCAAAATGATTCATATAGGCATGTACATCGGGAATACCCCTGTCAAAGAAAATAAAATCATTATTACTTTTTTGAGCTTCAATAAATTGTTGCTCTCTTCCTTCTAGCAATAATTTACTAAATAATAAGGGGTTCTCTAAGAAAAAATGATCGACACCTTTTTTTCTTGCAATTTGAGTTACGTGTCTTGAGATTTCGGGAGTACATTCAAAATTTCTTCTTCCCAACTCGTTTATCAACGATGTTTTTCCGGTTCCGGGACCACCAGTAATAACAATCTTTTGTTGCATTCTATATAATTGTAATTTTGTGTTACAAAGAAAATGAATTAATTCAATTATATAAACTTTATTTCATAAGTAACTCATTATGGCTGTTTATAAATAATTGTTTATTTAGACTTTATATAACCTAAATAATATCTGTATTTTTGTCTGCAATATTTATCATTATTTACTTTTGTATAATAGTGGAATGTTGAATTTGAAAATGGATTTTATGAAAGATCAGGATGAATTTTATAAAAAATTAAAAGTTAACTTAGAAGAAACAACCAAGTTTCCTTCAAAATATATGTTTAAGTTTATTATTCCTGCAGATGAGGCTAAATCTAAAAAGATTAATGATATTTTTAATTATACCGGTGCGGTTATAAATACCAAGCCTTCTAAAACAGGTAAATACAAAAGTTTAACTATTTTAGTTAAAATGAAGGACGCTGATGAAGTAATTATTAAGTATAAAGAAGTCGCCACCGTAGAAGGTGTTATTTCTTTGTGATTTATTTAACAACCCTATAAAAGAATATAAGATATTTTTGTACGTTCTAAAAAATATAAATCCCATTTTAGCGTGTTATTCCACTAAATTTTAGAGATACTTTTTTATGAATTTTAAGAACAAATTAATACTCATTTTTCTCCTTAGTTCTATTACTATCAGTGCTCAAGAGCGTAAAAATATTTTATTTACAGTTGTTGATCAACCCGTATATGTAAATGAATTTATGAAGGTCTTTAATAAGAATAGAGACATAGTAGTTGAAGAAAACAAAAAATCAATTGACGAGTATTTGGAACTGTACATTAATTATAAGTTAAAATTGAAAGAGGCTTATGATTTAAAATATGATACGGTAAGTGCATATAAAAAAGAATTAGCTCAATATAGGGACCAATTAATTGCTCCATATCTAAAGGATAGTGAGATTACGAATGCTTTGGTACGGGAAGCTTATCATAGAACACAGACAGAAGTAAATGCGAGTCATATTTTAGTTAGGGTACAACCCAAGGCCACGCCGGTAGATACTTTACTGGCATTTCACAAAATTTTAGAAGCAAGAGATAAAATAATTCAGGGAGCCCCTTTTGAAATTATGGCCAAGGAATATTCTCAAGATCCTTCTGCGCAACAAAATGGGGGGAATTTGGGATATTTTTCTGCTTTTTCAATGGTATATCCTTTTGAAAATGCTGCTTATAATACTAAAGTTAACGAGGTTTCGATGCCTTTTAGAACACAATTCGGTTATCACCTTGTAAAAGTAAATGATTTTAGAGATTCTAAGGGGGAAGTGGAAGTAGCACATATAATGATTAAAGAGAATTCACAAGATTCGTCATATGCCAGTACAAAAATTAATGAAATATATGCTAAATTATTACAAAATGAAAATTTTGAGTTGTTAGCGAAACTCCATTCTGATGATCGAAATTCTGCACCTAACGGCGGGAAATTAGCTAAGTTCAATTCAACGAAAATGATTAAATCATTTGCAGAAGTTTCATTTTCTTTAAAAGAATTGAATGATTTATCGAGCCCTTTTAAAACGCCGTATGGTTGGCATATTGTAAAATTGATCCAAAAGCATCCAATTAAGGATTTTGATTCAATAAAGGATGAGCTGACTGAAAAGATTGAAAAAAGTAAAAGATATAAAATTGCTGGCACCTCAATTGCCAAAAGATTGATGAATGAGTATGACATTGTGAAGGATGATGCTATTTTTCAGTTTTATATTGAAAATGACACCGCGTCTATTTCTAAAAATTTAAACAGTACAATTTTTTCAATCAATGATAATGAGATAGCACTTAGTGAACTAATTGATTTTAATAAAAAGCAAACAAATAAAACTTTTAAAGAAGTTTATTCTGATTTTTTTGAAACAAAAATTTTAGATTATTATAAGGAAAATCTTGAAAAGACAGATTCAGAATTTGCATTTATATTTCAAGAATATAAAGACGGTTTATTATTATTTGACTTACTGCAAAATAAAATATGGAAACGTGCTGAAAATGATACGGTAGCATTAAAAACTTTTTTTGACAATAATCAACATAATTATTATTGGAAAAATCGTGGAGATGTTGTTATTGCATCATGTACACGAAGGGATAAAGCTGAATTGGTTAAAAAATATTTGGAACAAGATAAAGATCTGGATCAAATAAAAGAACTTGTTAATGAAGGTGCCATTATTAATGTTTTGTTTACTAAGGGAATAGTAGAAGGTGATAACAAAAAATTGCCTAAGAAATTTGAATTAAATTCAGAAGAAGTTTCAGAAATCTATAATGAAGAAAATGTAAATTTCACAATTGTAAAGGTTAACAAAATTATTCCTCCACAACCAATGAAACTCAGTGAGGCTAAAGGAAGGGTAATTAATGATTTTCAGGAATACTTAGATCAAGAGTGGATCATGGAATTAAAACAACAATATCCTGTAAAAGTAAATAAAAGAGTATTAAAAAAATTAATAAAGCAAAACCAAAACTAAGTTGTATAAACGGCTACTATTTTTAGGATTAATTTTAATAATAACTTCATGTATTAATAATACAGATGAAAGAAAGGCTATTGCCAAAGTAAATAATAAGATGCTTTATGAAGATGATATTAAAGCTATTTTACCTGAGCAACTCACTAAAGATGATAGCCTAATGTTTGTGAATAATTTTATTAATAAATGGGCAAAACAGCAATTGTTACTTCAAAAAGCTAAAATTAATCTTGACAAAGAAGAAGAAAGTATTGATAAATTAGTACAACAGTATAAACAAGATCTTTTAATCAATAAGTATAAGGAGGCTATTGTTAAACAAGAGTTAGACACCTTGGTTACCCAATCTGATATAGATAGTTTTTATTTCGAAAACAAAGAAATTTTTAAGTTAAATGAAGAATTAATTAAGTTAAGATATATCTATTTTGGAAAAGATGTTTTAAACCCTGAAGAATTTATTTCGCTTTTTAAATCAGATGATTATAAATCTAACGCAAAAATTATTGAGCAAGAATTAGAGCTAAAATCGTATTATTTGAATGATTCTATCTGGATTGCTTATGATGACCTTATTATTAAAACCCCATTTCTTAATAAGTATGATAAAAGTGATTTTTTGAAAAAAAATAAATTTATTCATTCAGAAGATTTAACCGGAGTGTATTTAGTTAAAGTTAAAGATGTATTATTGCGGAATGATATAGCACCTATTAGTTATGCAGTACCAACAATAAAACAAATGATATTACATAAAAAGAAATTAGAATTATTAAGAAAAATTGAAGAAACACTAATAGAAGATGCAATTAAAAATAAAAATTTTCAAATTTATTAAAATGTTTAAAAAAAGTATAATACTTGTGGTTTTATTGGGTTCAATTACAATAAATGCACAAGACACTATTAAAGAGAGCACTGTTAAATTTGATACGATTAATATTGATCGGGTAAAATTGGATGGAGTTGCAACTGTTGTAGGTAAAAATATTGTTCTTGAATCTGAAATTGCTGCTTTCAAACTAGAATTAGAGCAGCAAAGTGAAGGTAAAATGGATATTTCTGATTGCGAAATGTTGGAGCAAATTATGAATAGAAAATTATTATCTCACCATGCAGTGGTTGATAGTATTGTTGTCACAGATGCAGAAGTAAATACTACAGTAGAGCAAAAAATTGCTTACTTTTTACAACAATTAGGGTCTGAGGAGAAATTGTATAAATTCTATGGGTTTAATGATATGGCTGATCTTCGTAAAGAATTTATTGAAGTTGAAAAAGAAGCTACTCTAGTTCAAAAAATGCAACAAAAATTGGCTGGAGATGTTGATGTAACTCCCGAAGAAGTAAGAAGTTATTATAAGAGTCTTGAAAAAGAAAATAATTTACCAGAAATTGGAGCTGAAATTGAATTATCACAGATAGTATTATACGTTAATCCACCATCAGCAGAAGAAGAAAGGGTTATTAATAGGCTGAATGAAATTAAAAAGGAAGTAGAAGATGGTCAAAGTTTTACGATGAAAGCGATTTTGTATTCTAAAGACCCCGGAGTGACTCAAAATAGTGGGGCCTATACAATTACAAGAGAAAGTGGCTTTGTTAAAGAATTTAAAGAAGCAGCTTTTAGTATGACAGAAGGTGAAATTTCTGAACCGTTTAAGTCTGATTTCGGATATCATATATTGATAGTAGAAAAAATTAAAGGAAAACAACGTGATGTAAGACATATTTTGATGCAGCCAGAAATTTCTGATGAACAACAGCAAAGTGTCAAAGATTCAATAACAAAATTTAGAAAAGATATCTTAACTTTAAAACTAACTTTCGAAGATGCCGTACAAAAATATTCTGAAGATAAAATAACGAAATCAAATAATGGTTTAATAATGAACCCTGAAACAAGTGATTCTAAATTTGATTTAACGAAAATGGATCCAACTTTATATGCAAGGATAAGTGCGTTAAAGGCAGGTGAAATTACTGAGGTGTTCTACGATGAAACACGCCAAGGTGAGAAAATGTTTAAAATGATCTTAATGAAATCTAAAACGGATGCTCATATTGTCGATTTGTCTAAAGATTATGTAAAAATTCAGAATTTAGCACTGCAAAAGAAAAGAGAAGAGACCATTTCAAAATGGACTAAAGAAAAAATTAATGATACGTACATAAAAATCAATAAAGATTATAAAAAATGTGAGTTTCAAAATAATTGGGCAAAAAATTAAGAATATATGTCTGATGTAATCGCCATAGAAAATTTAGTAAAAAAATACAAAGACCTTAAGCTAGAGGTTGGTAAAGTAATTATTGGTCAAAACAAAGCTATTGATCATGTTTTACTTTCTCTGTTATGTGGGGGGCATTCCTTACTTATTGGTGTCCCGGGATTGGCCAAAACGTTATTAGTTAATACAATTTCAAAGACTTTAGGTTTAAATTTTAAAAGAATTCAATTCACGCCAGATTTAATGCCATCTGACATTATAGGAAGTGAAATTTTAGATGAAGACAGGCATTTTAAATTTATAAAAGGACCCATTTTTTCTAATATTATCCTGGCGGATGAAATTAACAGAACACCTCCTAAGACCCAGGCGGCTTTATTAGAAGCTATGCAAGAAAAATCAGTTACGGTTGCGGGTCATCCATATATAATAGAACCACCTTTTTTTGTGTTAGCAACTCAAAATCCAATTGAACAAGAAGGTACTTACCCTTTACCAGAAGCTCAATTAGATAGATTTATGTTTTCAATTTATCTTGATTATCCTTCATTTGAAGAAGAAATGGAAGTTGTAAAAAGTACTACTACGGATGAAACAAAGAAAATAAATTCAATTTTTTCTGCAGAAGAGATACTCAATTTACAGCACTTAATTAGACGCATTCCTGTGGCGGACAACGTTGTAGAGTATGCGGTTTCTTTAGTATCTAAAACAAGACCAGACTCTTCAAGAGCAACCCAAATTGTTAAGGATTATATTGATTGGGGTGCTGGGCCTAGAGCTTCACAAAACTTAATATTGGCAGCTAAAGGCAACGCAGCGATTAAAGGTAAATTTTCACCCGATATTGAAGACGTTCAAGCAGTTGCTTTTGCTATTCTACGTCATAGAATAGTTAAAAATTATAAGGCTGAAGCCGAAGGAATTACTGAAGAGCAAATCATTAAATCTTTATTATAAAAGTCTTTTCTTACCTCAAATTAATTAATTATTATTCTAATTGTTAGATTAAAATAATATCCTTAAATTTGCACGCCTTTTACGAGAGCAGATTTAAAAGGGCAATAATAAATCATGTTTAACACTTTTATTGTTATTATCGTTAATAATCTGAATAACAATAAAATACAAATTTATTAGGCACATGTCTAAATTACAAGAAAAAATAGATTTATACACAGAAGAAGTCAAAAAGTTAGGATTAAAAATTGATACTGATTTATTAGCTCGTGTAGCAAAAGGATTAGGTCCATCAATTTATAAAACCGATTCTGAAAAAGTTTCAAGCTCTGATTCTAAAGAATTAGAAACAGTTAAAAAGAATTTCCTGATCAAAAAAATGGGATTAGAAGATTCTCCAAAATTAGATGAAGCTATGGCAAAAGCCATTGAAACATTGGGTTCTTCTAACAGAAATAAATACAGAGCACTCTTTTATACTTTATTAGTTCAGGACTTAGGATTAGAGTCTAAATACGATGCCGACCAGGTTGAAGTAAAAAAAGAAACCAAAAAGAAAGTAGTTAAAAAAGAAGTTGTAGCAGAAGAAGTTGTTGCTGGGGATGTTAAAGAAGTGGTTGCAGCAAAAGAAGTTGTTGTTGAGGACGTTAAAGAAGAGGTGGAGGCGAAAGAAGATGTAGAAGAAGTAGTTGTTGAAACTGCCAAAGAAGAAACTGCCAAAGAAGAATCAAAAAAGGAATCTAAAAAGGAGTCTAAAAAAGAAGAGAAGGTTGAAGTTGTTAGTGAAGAGGAGGCTGAAGATGTGCCTCAAAACACACAAGCATTTTTAGATAGTTTCGATTGGCATAAATATGAGGAAGGTATCGAAGCAGTTGATGAAAAGAAACTTGCAGCATTTGATAAAGCTTTAGAAGGTATACCTGGGTTGGTTGATGAACGTCAAGTTATTGATGGTACCGTCATAAGAATGACAGATCGTGAAGCTATTATTGATATCAATTCTAAGTCAGAAGGTGTTATTTCATTAAATGAATTCAGATATAATCCTAGTTTAGCAGAGGGCGATGTTGTTGAAGTTTTAGTAGATAAACGAGAAGATAGCACAGGTCAATTAGTATTATCTCACAGAAAGGCTAGAGTTATAAAAGCATGGGAAAGAGTAAATAACGCTCATGAAACCCAAGAAGTTGTCAATGGCTTTGTAAAATGTAGAACAAAAGGCGGTATGATTGTGGACGTATTTGGAATCGAAGCATTCTTACCTGGTTCACAAATTGATGTAAAACCTATTAGAGATTATGATCAATATGTAGAGAAAACTATGGAATTTAAAGTGGTTAAGATTAACCATGAGTTTAAAAACGTAGTAGTATCTCATAAAGCGTTGATTGAAGCAGATATAGAATTACAAAAAAGAGAAATTATTGGTCAGTTAGAAAAAGGCCAAGTATTGGAAGGTGTTGTTAAAAATATTACTTCTTATGGTGTATTCGTTGATCTAGGTGGTGTAGATGGTTTGGTTCATATTACTGATTTATCTTGGAGTAGAATTAAT
Organism: uncultured Flavobacteriaceae bacterium; assembly: GCA_964544575.1. GTDB lineage: Bacteria > Bacteroidota > Bacteroidia > Flavobacteriales > Flavobacteriaceae > Aureibaculum. The sequence goes on from CAZJCZ010000009.1 coordinate 13,262, forward strand.
CACCCAAGTGAAATAGTTGAGCTAGATCAAAAATTAAACGTGGTAATTCTTGATTTTGATGATAATAAATCTAGAATTCAATTAGGGTTAAAACAATTAGAAAAACACCCTTGGGAAGCGTTAGATGCTGACTTAAAAGTAGGAGATAAAGTAAAAGGGAAGGTAGCCATTATAGCTGATTATGGAGCATTTATTGAAGTAAGTAAAGGTGTTGAAGGATTAATTCATGTTTCTGAAATGTCTTGGTCAACGCATTTACGCTCTGCACAAGATTTTGTTAAAGTAGCTGATGAAGTTGAAGCTGTGATCTTAACATTAGATCGCGAAGATCGAAAAATGTCATTAGGTATGAAGCAATTACACCCTGATCCATGGACCGATATTGCTAATAAGTATCCTGTAGGTTCTAAACATACAGGTATCGTTAGAAATTATACAAATTTTGGTGTATTTGTTGAATTGGAAGAAGGTATAGATGGATTAGTTTATATTTCTGACCTTTCTTGGACAACGAAAGTAAAACACCCTTCAGATTTTGTTAAAGTTGGAGATAATTTAGATGTTCAGGTGTTAGAGTTAGATATAGAAGGACGTAAATTAAATTTAGGTCACAAACAAACTACAGTGAACCCATGGGATGCATACGAAGAAAAATTTGCAATTGATTCAGTACATAATGGTACAGTAAATCAAAAGACCGATAAAGGAGCACTTGTTTCTTTTGGTGATGATGATGTTGAAGCTTTCGTTCCAGCACGTCATATGGAAAAAGAAGATGGGACTAAACTTGATAAAGGTGATGTCGCTGATTTCAAAGTTTTAGAGTTCAACAAAGAATACAGAAGATTAGTTGTTTCGCATTCTTCTATATTTAAGGCTGAAGAAAAGAGAACTATCAAAACGACTAAAAAGAGAATGGATGACAATGTAGAAAAATCTACATTAGGAGACATTTCTGCTTTAGCTGAATTGAAAACAAAGATGGATGCAAAGAAAAAATAGATCTTTGCAACATTGAAAACACTAAAACCGCTGAATTTTCAGCGGTTTTTTTTATTATAAATATTAATAACTATATCTTTGTTTTTACTAAAAAAATAACTGTGACATTAATAAAATCAATTTCAGGAATAAGAGGGACTATAGGTGGGAATGTAAATGACAATTTAACTCCAGTAGACGCTGTAAAGTTTGCTGCTGCGTATGGCAGCTGGCTTTTAGAGAGAAATCCAACCGAAGAAAAATTAAAGGTTATAGTGGGTAGAGATGCTAGAATTTCTGGTAAGATGATAAGTAGTCTAGTTTCCAATACGCTGGTAGGTATGGGTATTAATGTAATAGATCTTGGCCTTTCAACCACACCTACTGTAGAGGTTGCTGTGCCGATTGAAAACGCCCATGGAGGGATCATTTTAACTGCTTCACATAATCCAAAACAATGGAATGCATTGAAATTGTTAAATGAAAAAGGAGAATTTCTGAATGGGCAAGAAGGCGAAAAGATTCTAAAAATAGCTGATGATGATTCGTATACCTTCGCAAATGTTGATAATCTGGGGACTTATAGTAAAGAAAAAGGGTATATTGATAAACATATTGACCAAGTATTAGCATTGGCTTTAGTTGATGTTGACGCTGTTAAAAATGCTAACTTTAAAGTAGTTGTTGATGCTGTTAATTCTACCGGTGGTATTGCTATACCGCGTTTACTAAACAAATTAGGAGTGGAGTGTATTGAATTGTATTGTGAACCAAATGGTGAATTCCCTCACAATCCTGAGCCCTTAAAAGAACACTTAACTGATATTTCAGAATTAGTTGTTAAAGAAAAGGCCGATTTGGGTATCGTAGTTGACCCGGATGTTGATCGGTTAGCCTTAGTATGTGAGGACGGATCTATGTTTGGAGAAGAATATACGTTGGTAGCCTGTGCGGATTACGTATTAAGCAAGACAAAAGGAGATACAGTTTCAAATTTATCATCATCAAGAGCGCTAAGAGATATTACTGAAAAACATGGAGGCACTTACCAAGCTAGTGCTGTTGGAGAGGTTAATGTTGTGCAATTAATGAAAGATACAAAAGCTATAATTGGTGGAGAAGGTAATGGGGGTATTATTTATCCTGAGTCTCACTATGGTAGAGATTCATTGGTTGGCGTCGCATTATTTTTGTCACATTTAGCCAAAGCTAAAATAAGCTGCAAAACTTTGAGAGCTACTTATCCTAACTATTTCATGAGTAAAAATAAAATTCAGTTAACACCTAATTTAGATGTAGATAAGATATTAACATTAGTAGCTGAAAATTATAAGCACGAAGAAGTCAATACTATTGATGGTGTAAAAATTGACTTCAATAATGAATGGGTTCATCTTCGAAAGTCTAACACAGAACCGATAATCAGAATTTATACTGAGAGTACTAGTCAATATAAAGCAGATGAATTGGCAATACGTGTTATAGATGAAATATCCAAAATAGCAGGAATTTAATTTTTTTATGAAAAGCAAATCTTCATTAGAAAACTATTTTGATCAATTTCGAAAGAATATAATTGGTATTGATCAAACTTTTCAATCTCCTTACGGCGAAAAAAAAATAATTTATACAGATTGGACGGCCAGTGGGAGGCTTTACAGGCCTATTGAAGAAAAAATAATAAACGAGTTTGGCCCATTCGTAGCTAATACACACACCGAAACTTCTATTACTGGTTCTGCGATGACACATGCATATCATAAAGCACGCGATATCATTAAGGAGCATGTAAATGCTGATAAAAATGACTGCTTGATCACTGATGGAACCGGTATGACTGGGGTTATTAATAAATTCCAACGTATCTTAGGTTTGCGTATACCTGAGAATATGAAGGAATATACTCACATTCCTGTTGAGTTGAAACCGATCGTATTTATATCTCATATGGAACACCATTCTAATCATACTTCTTGGTTAGAAACCATTGCCGATGTAGAAGTGATTCCTTGTGAAGAAACCGGATTAATTTGCTTTAAAAGTTTTGAGAAACTGCTAAAAAAATATAAGGACAGAACAATTAAAATTGCCTCAGTGACGGCTTGCTCTAATGTTACTGGAATACGTACTGATTATCATAAAATTTCTAAAATGATTCATCAGTATAATGGTGTTTGTTTTGTTGATTTTGCCTGTTCGGCACCCTATGTAAGTATTGATATGCACCCCTTAGATAAAGAAGCATATTTAGATGCTATTTTCTTTTCGCCTCATAAATTTTTAGGAGGCCCTGGTACTTCGGGTGTATTAATATTTAGTGATAAATTATATCATAATTCGATACCTGATAATCCCGGAGGTGGAACAGTTACTTACACCAATCCTTGGGGAGATCATCGATATATCGAGGATATAGAATTACGTGAGGATGGAGGTACACCAGGTTTTTTACAAACTTTAAAAATAGCATTGGCAGTACAGTTAAAGGAAAAAATGGATCCTCAAAAAATCCTGGAAAGAGAGCATGAATTAAATACGTATATTTTTTCTCAATTAAAAGAAATAAAAAATTTGCACTTGTTAGCTGATGAGCACGAAGATAGATTAGGCATTTTTTCATTTTATATTGATGATCTACATTACAATTTAGGAGTTCGTCTTTTAAACGATAAGTTTGGTATTCAAACAAGGGGTGGATGTTCATGTGCAGGCACCTATGGACATTTTTTGTTACATATAGATATTAATTCATCAGAAGATTATAAAGATAAAATTGAAGACGGTTGTTTGATTGAAAGACCAGGTTGGATACGAATGTCTATTCACCCAACTATTAGAAATGATGAAGTGCAATATATATGTAAAAGTATTCAAAGTTTATGTAAGAATTTTAAAGATTGGGTTGGGGACTACAATTATAATCCAATTTCTAACGAATTCGAATATAAACACGATACTGCATTTGAAAAAACCATGGTAGACAACTGGTTTAAAAACTAATCTGGGGCTTTATCTCTATGCTTAAAACGTTTATGTGTCCATAAATAAAACTCAGGTGCTTCTCGAATTTGTGCATCAACTTCTCGTAAAAATAATTCTGTTATTTGATAATCTTCAAAGTCCTTGGGTTTATCTGTTAATAATTTAATTGTAGACTCATAATAGCCTCGCTTTATTCTTTTTGTTTTAAAATAAACAACAGGTAAATCGTGTTTTTTCGATAATAGTTCGACACCAGTGTGAATAGGAACTTTTATTCCCAAAAATTCTGACCAATAATGTGTTTTATTAATCTTGGGAGATTGATCTCCTAAAAATCCATAAAGTGATATTTTATGCTTGTCATGATTTTCTTGAATTAAAGAAAAAATTTCTTTAGTAGGTACCAGGGTAGTATTAAATCTACCACGACTTTGGCGAATTTTTCTATCAAAAAAAGAATTTTTCAATTTCTTATATACGGCGTATCCGTTAAATTTTACTAATAAATTAATTGCAAACACCCATTCCCAATTTGCGTAATGAGCACCTAAAAAGATAGCACTCTTTTGCTGAGTTTCAAGTTGATGTAAGATATCAATATTTACAGCTTTATAACGTTTAGCTATTTCTTTTTTTGAGATAGTAAATGATTTTATCATCTCAATAATTATATCAATAAAGTGACTGTAAAACTTTTTAGAAATTACTTCGATCTCTTGATCAGATTTTTCCGGAAAGGCCAGTGTCAAATTACCAATAACTATTTTTTTTCTATATCTAATAACATAATATAATAGATAATAAAAACAATCTGAGATGAAATGTAATACTCTTAATGGCAAAATTGACAATAACCAAATGAGCGGATAAATAAGTATAAAAACTAAGAATTGCACTATTAAAAAATTTCATCAAATATCGTTATATAATTTTATCTTTGAAAAAATATTTATAATAAATGGATAAAGCTGTAATTGCTATTATTATTGCGAATGTTTTAGTTTCTTTAAAGGGATTTTCTGATAGATCATTTTTAGAAAAATATAAATTTCAAGTGGGGCCTGTATTGCAGGGCGAAAAATTTAGAATGTTTACTTCTGGGTTTTTACATGTAGATCAGGCACATTTATTTTTTAATATGTTTGCCTTGTACATTTTTGCCGATGAGGTCATCAATGAAATTGGCGTACTAAAATTTCTAATAATTTATCTTGGAAGCTTATTGGCTGGGAGTACCTTGGCATTAAGTTTTAATAAAAGGGAACCTTACTATAGTGCTGTAGGTGCATCAGGAGCAGTTATGGGGATAGTCTATGCTGCTATTATGCTAGTTCCTGATATGAGGCTTTCTTTTATTTTTTTACCAGTAGTAAGTTTTCCGGGATATGTATTTGGAGTGGGTTATTTTTTATATTCCCTTTACGGAATGAGAACGAAACTAGGTAATATAGGGCATAGTGCTCATTTAGGTGGTGCTGTGGGAGGTTTTGTATTAACATTAGCATTATACCCACAGATATTTCTAGAAAATAAATTTGTTGTAATTATATTGGCCATTCCTATACTTTTAATGTTTCTATTTAAAGATAAAATAGAAAACAGATAAATTAAAAAAAAATTATTTTTTGTCAATTTTTTTTTTCTACATTTGGTTTATCAGTTTTAAGAAAACATTGGGTTTTACTTAAGACTTAATTTTTAAAAAAAAATAATCACCGACTGAACCAGAATGAATAGAGTTATTGTTGATTTTAAAAAACTTACAGATAAAATATTAAATCTGCTCGTAGAAAAGTATCCTGATGGGTATAATGATTCTGACATCATAACTTTTAAAAATGCTTCAGGAGAAATTATAGAAGCGGTAGAAGTGCGAACTGAAGATACGGATTATTTAGTAAAAGTTAGTGTTAAACTTGCCGAGTCGATGGTGAATTTCATGGATGATGATGACGAAGAGGATGAAGATGATACTGAGGGAGTTGCTGTTCCAGACGAAAAAGAAATTGATTTCGGTGATGTATCTGATGAAGATGAACCCGAAGATGACTTTACTGACCATAGCTTTGATGATGACGAACTTGAAGATGATGAATCTGAAGAAGAAGAGGATTGATTTGAAAAATAAAAAAAAGTCTTACTATTCTACAGTAAGACTTTTTTATTAGTAAAATTAAAAACTATTTCCTTTTTCTTGTATTATTCTTTTTTGTATCTGTTCTTTTACTATTTGATTGAGTACTTCTTTTATTAACTGTTGAATTAGTTCTTGATCGAGATTGCTGTGTCACTCTTCTTTCAGGAGCTTTTCTAGCTTGAACAGGTGCTTTTCTAGTTTGAGTTCTTGCAGTTCGTTCTGAACGACTTTGCACATTTCTATTTTGTTCAACACGTCTAGGTTGCGTACTTCTAGTTCTGTTCTCTACAGTTCTTTGTTGTGTAGTTCTCGATTGACTACTCCTAGTATTTTGAGCAATTCTTCTATCTGAAGTTGCTGTCCTATTTGACCTTGTTTGAACTGTACCCTGAGTTGTTTGTCTTCTATCAACAGTACTATTCGATCTAACACGGTTGCTATTGTTTGAAACTCTTGATTCTACATTGCGTTGCACACTTTGACTTCTGTTAGAACTGCTGTTTCTTGCAACGCGCTCGTTATTAGTATTTCGTCCTTGATAATTTCTATCTGAATTTGCAGTTCTCACTCTGGAATCTATATTTCTAAAAGACCTATTTGCTCTGTAATTTCTATTTCTACGATAATCATTTCTATAATTATCATATCTATATCGTACAGGTTTATAATGATTTCTATAGGGCCTGAAACTTACCAAACTTCTATAATAAAAAGGTCTTATAAAATAGTTATGGTACGGATGATAAACATAATGTCTGTTATATATGTTTATAAACCCTGTGTAATGAGAATAGTGTCCATAATGATTATAATGTATATATAAACCACCAACACGTGCTAATCTATTTCCATTATAACGTATACGTACATTACCAGCTTCTGATATTCTTCCATAATGGTCGTAATATATTGGCACATCTTCTATCTGAATAATAGCGCCATAATCGTCATATTGTACATAAGCATCATAATTATAACCCGAGTTATAGCTAATACTTACTCCACCAACATTTACACCCGCATGAACCCCGTTTCTAGAATTGATATAAAAATCAAACTCTCCATTTTGGAATACAGAAAAAGTAATTCCACTTTCTACGAATGTGAAGGTTTCTCCATATCCATCATTATAGTAATCACTGGTATTTAAATTGCTTTCAGTGTTTGCTAAAGCAAAGGGAGAAAGGCTTAATGTGATTATTCCGACGAGTAATAAAGCTATTTTTTTCATAATAATTGTTTTTAAAGTTATAGTACAAATCTGTCTTAGTTAGCACTATTACTATTACATTTACAAACAACGTGCCAAAATTGAAGACGGGCTTCCGAGTTTGTCTCGAAATCCATGAATCACCATTCCTGCGTATGCAGTAAGTCATAAAACAAAATTCATTCATTTCGATATAATAAATTGATAGTAATTCAATATTTTTACAACTCAAATTTTTGAAATTCTGCATTATATAAACGTAATATTACCAATACCCCTACAGCGATTATTTACTTATAAAATAACGCAAGCTGAAGCAACTTTTTTAAAACCGGGGATGCGGGTTGCTGTATCTTTCGGGAAATCAAAAATTTTCACAGCCTTGGTTGCTGATATTCATCAAATTGCACCAATAGCTTATGAAGCAAAGGAAATATATCAAATTTTAGATGATGAACCATTGGTTACCCAAAAACAATTAAATCATTGGCAATGGATAGCTGATTATTATATGTGTTCATTAGGTGAAGTAATGCGATCGGCTTTGCCTTCGGCATTTTTATTAGAAAGTGAAACACAAGTAGTAAAGAACTTACAATTTAATGATGAATCTCTATTAACGGATGACGAATTTTTAATTTTCGAGGCATTAGGACATCAATCAACTTTGCCGATACATAAGATCAGTGAAATATTAGACAGAAAAAGAGTACTGCCTATACTCAATGCTCTCTTAGATAAGAAGGCCATTGTTTTGAAGGAGGAGATTACCGAGCAATATAAACCTAAGTTGGTCAAGTATATAAGACTAAACCAAAAATATGTCGATGAAGAGGCACTTAACGAATTATTAGATAGTTTAACAAACGCAAAAAAACAACGAAATGTTCTACTGAGTTACTTTTCTTTACAAGCGTCAACAAAAAAACCAATTAAGCAAAGCGTTTTAAAAGAGAAAAGCAAGGTCTCAACTCCTGTAATAAAGGCATTGGTTGATAAAGAAATTTTTGAAGTTTATACGATCCAAACTGATAGGGTCAATTTTGATGAGGCAACTGAAGTTGTTAAAGAACTATCTGATATTCAGGACGATGCCTATGTAAAAATCAAAAGATCATTCAAAGATAAAGAAGTCATACTACTACATGGAATCACTTCAAGTGGAAAGACAGAAATTTATGTAAAATTAATTGATGAAGCTTTAAATCAAGGCAAGCAAGTATTATATTTGGTTCCAGAAATTGCTTTAACTACTCAATTAATACAGCGGTTACAACGCTATTTTGGCAATCGTATATCAGTTTTTCATTCTAAATACTCATTGAATGAAAGGGTAGAGGTTTGGAAGAATACCTTGAATAATTCTAAAAAAGCACAACTTATATTAGGAGCCCGCTCGTCCGTATTTTTACCTTTTAATGAGTTAGGACTCGTGATAGTAGATGAAGAACATGAAACTTCATATAAGCAATTTGATCCGGCACCACGATATCATGCCAGAGATACAGCCATCGTTTTGGCGAATTTACATAAGGCCAAGGTGATATTGGGAAGTGCTACGCCTTCGGTAGAGAGCTATTTTAATGCTCAACAAGAAAAATTTGGCTTGGTTGAGCTAAATAAACGTTTTGGAAACTTGTTACTTCCTGAAATCGAATTAGTTGATATTAAAGAAGGATATCGTAAAAAACGCATGACCGGACATTTTTCTGAACGCCTAATGACGTTAATTCAAGAAGCCTTAGAAGAAAAGGAACAGGTTATATTATTCCAAAATCGCAGAGGTTATTCTCCGATTGTTGAATGTAAAACGTGTGGCGTTGCGCCGCAATGCCCAAATTGTGATGTAAGTTTAACTTATCATAAATTTAAGAACGAATTGCGTTGTCATTATTGTGGTTACAATAAGGCTATGCCAGAAACATGTGGCGCATGCGGTAGTCCTAATTTAGACACTAAAGGTTTTGGCACAGAACAGATAGAGCTTGAATTGCAAGAGCTCTTACCAGAAGCTAAGGTTGGTAGAATGGACTTAGATACTACAAGGGGTAAATATGGTTACCAAAAAATATTAAATGCCTTTCAAGAACATGAAATCGATATTTTGGTAGGTACTCAAATGCTTTCTAAGGGTTTAGATTTTGCCAATGTTTCATTGGTAGGGGTATTGAATGCTGATAATATTTTGAATTTTCCAGATTTTAGAGCCCATGAAAGAAGTTTTCAGATGCTTACGCAAGTATCGGGTAGGGCAGGTCGAGCCAAAAAGCGAGGTAAGGTAGCTATTCAAACGTTTAATCCATTTCATCAAATATTGCAACAGGTTACTACGAATGACTATAATATGATGTATAAAGAGCAATTAGATGATAGGTACCAATATATGTACCCACCCATCATACGATTGATCAAGATCACATTAAAACATAAAGATTACACAAAGGTAGATATGGCAAGTCAGTGGTTGAGTAAATCGTTAATTAATACTTTTGGAGATAATGTCCTTGGGCCGACAAGCCCCGCCATATCAAGGATAAGAAATCAACATATCAAAACTATTTTAATTAAATTACCTAAAGAAAGGTCCTTGAAACAGTCAAAATCAGTGGTTCAAAAAATTAAGAATAGTTTTCAGTCTATTGCTAATTATAGAGCCATACGATTTAATATTGATGTGGATCCTTTTTAGAAACTGGGTGTGATCATTCAAAATAAGGAATCTTCCTTTGGGTTATAATAAATTCCTAAGTACACCGTTCTTTTAAGACGTAAAACGACTCCTCTGTTTTATTTGCGAGTTCAAATTAGAAGAAAATACTATGGGAGTAATAAACGTTAATGCCATTAAAAAAGGAATCTATTTCTTAATGATTCTTTTTATTTCAAAGTCATCTTATAGTCAGTTTTATCAGGGTTTAGAAGTTGGAGCATATTCGACAAATGCCAGTTTCATGAGCGGTGAATCATCAGAACCAAGCAGCACTTTTGGTTTTAGTGTTGGCTATATTGCTGAACGTGACCTTTCCGAAAATTTATACATAAAAGTAGCAATTCTTGCCAATAAAAGAGGTGTAAATGCAGTCAATAAAAGAGGCATAAATACTACTGATGAAAAATGGACGCTGAATGTAATCGAAATACCAATAAATTTTGGTTACTATTTGAATTGGAATAATAGAAATCGTCAAGTTTTTCTTGAAGGAGGGCTTACATTTGATTATAATGGACGAGCATTCATAAAGAACGATACTGAAACCATAACACTTGATATTGGAAGCGAGGCCAGCGTCAAACGTATTTCTACGGGTGTAAATATTGCTGCCGGGATATTATTTTCAAAGAGGATTAAGGTTCGATTGAATTATTACCACGGCTTATCAAATGTTTTAAATACCGAAGGAGATGAATGGAAAAATAGAGGTTTTGGAATCTCGTGTAACTATTTCTTAAAGAAAAGGGAGTTACATTAAGTCACAATAGCAGATTTTTATTCGTTTAATACTCTAATACTTAGGTAAAGAGTTTTCCATTTTCTATAAATTCTTGTTACCGATCAGATTCCTTCCATTTTTTACGAATATCATCAGATATAATGCCGGTGCCATCATGTTTCCATCCCGGAGGTTTAATGAAATAGAGTAATCTATTGTATAATGAAATATTCGAAGTAAAAGCATCTCTAAACATAGCCAACCATTCATGAAAAGCTACAAATAAAGGGTTAAATGAGCCAATATTTTTAGTTAATCCATAAATAGGTTTTTCCACTTCTGGCTCATAGGAGCCGAACCATTTATCCCAAATAATAAAAATACCGGCATGATTCCTATCCAAATATTGAGGATTGGTTGCATGGTGTACCCTATGATGTGATGGTGTATTAAAAATCGCTTCAAACCAGCTGGGCATTTTTTTGATCAATTCAGTATGAATCCAATATTGATAAATCAAGCTAATAGACATTTGAGCTAAGATCATCACAGGGTGAAATCCAAGTAATGGTAGCCACAACCAAAAGACAAATGATAAAAAACTACCCGTCCATGTTTGCCGTAATGCGGTACTTAAATTATATTTTTGTGAAGAATGATGTACAACATGTGAAGCCCAAAAAAATCTGCTTTCATGACTAATTCTATGAAACCAATAATAAGTAAAATCTTCTATAACCAACATTAATATCCATCCCCACCAAACAAAAGGAATCGTAAAAAGTTTGAAGTTATCGTAGATAATAATGAGGGTCGTAAAAACAAGCGCTTTACTGATCAATCCCAATAAAACATTCCCTAAGCCCATAGTGATTGAAGTTATTGCATCTTTAGTTTCGTAGGCGTTAGCTTTTTCTCTAGCACTTACAATAATCTCAATTATGAGTGTTACAATAAAAAATGGGATGGCATAATGTATAAGGTTGGGTATTTCGGGCACTTCCATGCAGTAAATAGTTTATAAAATGGACTCAAATTTAATAATTATAAATAGTATTTAATATTCTGAATAGTAAAATAATATCGTATATTTGCAGGCTTAAAAATAAACACAAAAATAATTAAATTATGAATCATTACGAAACTGTTTTCATTTTGAATCCCGTTTTATCTGATGTTCAGGTAAAGGAAACAGTAAAGAAGTTTGAAGACTACTTGGTTTCTAAAGGTGCCGAAATGACTCACAAAGAAGATTGGGGCTTAAAAAAATTAGCTTATCCGATCCAAAAAAAGAAAACTGGTTTTTACCATTTATTTGAATTTAATGTTGCAGGTGAAGCTATCGCTCCTTTTGAGTTAGAATTTAGAAGAGATGATAGTATTATGCGTTATTTGACTGTTAAGTTAGATAAACATGCTACTGCCTGGGCCGAAATTAGAAAAGAACGAGTAAAAGCTGTAAAAAACTAAGTTATGTCATCAATAGAACAACAATCAAAAGGTGGAAATAAAGCAGAGGTCAGATATCTAACTCCACTAGATATAGATACAAAGCAAAAAGTTAAGTATTGCCGTTTTAAAAAGAATGGAATTAAATATTTAGATTATAAGGATGCTGATTTTTTAATGTACCTGGTAAATGAACAAGGTAAAATTTTACCACGTCGTCTTACGGGTACATCGTTGAAATTTCAACGCAAAGTTTCTCAAGCAATTAAAAGAGCGCGTCATTTGGCCTTAATGCCATATGTAGGTGATATGTTAAAATAATAAAGAAAATTAGTATGGAACTTATATTAAAGAAAGATGTAGCAAATTTAGGATTTCAAGATGATGTGGTAGCTGTAAAAAATGGCTATGGACGAAATTTTTTAATTCCTCATGGATATGCAATTTTAGCAACTTCTTCTGCAAAGAAAGTTTTGGCCGAAACGTTAAAACAACGAGCTTATAAAGAAGAAAAAATTATTAAAGAAGCACAAGCAATAGCAGATGCTATTAAAGCTTTAGAGATTAAAATAAAAGCTAAAGTAGGTACTGGCGATAAACTTTTCGGATCGGTTAGTAATGCTGATGTAGCAGAGGCTATAGCAAAATCAGGAACTGAAATTGATAAGAAATTCATTACAGTTTTAGGAGGTTTAGTGAAAAGACTTGGTAAATATGATGCTAAAGTTCGTTTACACAGAGAGGTCATTATAGAACTTCCTTTTGATGTAATTGGGGAAGCTAAACCGGCTAAAGCAGCTAAAGAAGCGAAACCAGCTAAAGAGGTTAAAGCAACTAAAGAAGAAGCAAAACCAGTTAAAGAGGCGAAACCAGCAAAAGAAATTAAATCTGCTAAAGAATCTTCTGAGACGGAAGAAACTAAGGAAGCCGAATAAGCTAAGCTCAAGAAATAAACAATATTTTGTTAAAACTTAAAATGCTCATCTGAATAGATGAGCATTTTTTTTATACCTTAGTGCGAGAAAACTAATCAATACTAATTCAAATTAATTTATACATTATGAAAAAATTATACGTTTTTGCAGTGCTGTTCTTGTGCCTTGCAATAAGTTCGTTTGCTCAGGTAACTACCTCGAATATTAGAGGTTTATTAGTTGACGATCAAGGCCAACCTTTACCCGGAGCAAATATAGTTGCCGTTCATACGCCCACTGGTACGAAATATGGAGGGACGACTAACTTTGACGGGCGTTATAACTTACTTAATATGCGCGTTGGTGGACCATATACTGTAACTATCAGTTTTATAGGTTTTAGGACGGAAGAACTGAATGATGTTTATTTGACTTTAGGTAAAACATTTTCAGTGGATGTTAAGTTAGTTCCTGACAGTCAACAATTAGACGAAGTTGTAATTACAGGATCGGGTCAAAGAAGTATTTTTGGAAATGACCGAACTGGTGCAGAAACAAATATAGGAAGAAAAGAAATAACTACATTACCATCTATTTCTAGATCTTCGGCAGATTTTACTAGACTAGAACCTTCAGCCAGTAGCGGTTCTTTTGGAGGTAGAAATGACCAATTCAATAATTTCTCCTTAGATGGCGCTATTTTTAATAACCCTTATGGGTTGGATGCGGCTACTCCGGGTGGGCAAACAGACGCACAACCGGTATCTTTAGATGCAATTGATCAAATTCAAGTTTCTATTGCTCCTTATGATGTAACACAATCAGGCTTTACAGGAGCTTCTGTAAACGCAGTAACCAAAAGTGGTACCAATGATTTTCATGGCACTGTATATGGCTTTTTTAGAAATCAAGACATGACAGGAAGTAAAATAAAAGGAGATAAATTAGGAGATGCAAAATTACAGCAAGTTCAATATGGAGTGAGTATTGGTGGGCCAATTGTAAAGAATAAATTATTCTTTTTCGCTAATTTTGAAAAGGATGACAGAGATGATTTAGGACAAAACTGGTTACCAAATACTGGTTCAGGAGCTGTAAATGAATCCAGGGTTTTGAGACAAGATTTAATTGCAGTAAGAGATGCCTTACAGGCTATTGGATACAATCCCGGAGCTTATGAAGGCTTTATACATAAATCAGAATCTCAAAAAGGTATCTTTAAATTAGATTGGAATATCAATGATAATAACCGTCTGGCCATTATTTATAATTGGTTAAATGCATCAAAAGAAAAACCTGCACATCCAACGGCTATCGCTTTTAGAGGCCCTTCAGCTTCAACCTTACAATTCGAAAACTCTGGTTATGAAATAAATAACAAATTGCAATCGGTTCAAGTTGAACTGAATTCAACCTTATCAGATAATGCTTCAAATAAGTTTCAATTTGGTTATACGCATTTTGATGATTTTAGAAACCCATTTTCTACACCTGCACCATCTTTAAACATTAGAGAAGATGGATCTAATTATATTATTGCCGGTCATGAAACATTTTCAATTCATAACAGATTAGATCAAAAAGTGCTCCAATTTTCAGATAATATCAATTTTTATAAAGGAAATCATACTTTTACAGCAGGGTTCTCTTTTGAGAAATTTCAATTTGATAATTCATTTAATTTAGGTGTTTATGGAGCAGCAGGCGTATTTTTTCCATCCTCTTATGATAGTGTGGAAGTTTTCCTAGCCGATGCTCAACCTGGAGGACCTATACAGACATTGCTTGTTGATGCACAGAGTGCTTTTGAGTCCAATAATGCAAATAATTCTTGGGCTTTGGCAGAAACCAATGTAGGTCAAATGGCTTTTTATTTGCAAGACGAATGGAATGCTTCTGAAAAATTTAAATTAACATATGGTGTACGCTTTGATAAACCTTTATTTTTTGACTCCGCTGAAAAGGCTCAAGACGTTATTGATAGAGGATTTGTATTACCTGGTATTGAATATGTAAACCCTAATAACAATGAAACGGTTTTAATTGACAATACTCAAATGCCAAGTAACGATTGGTTAATATCACCAAGAATTGGTTTTAACTATGACGTTAATGGTGATGACACCTTCCAATTACGAGGAGGTACAGGATCTTTTACCGGGCGTTTTCCTTTTGTGTGGTTGGGAAATCAAATTGGTGCACCAGATGTATTTTTCTTACAAGCTGTTGATCCTGATTATAAATTTCCACAAGTATGGAGAACTAATTTAGGAGTAGATAAAAAACTTGAGAGTGGTTTAATATTAACAGCCGATCTATCTTATACTAAAGATATTAACGGGCCTCACGTTCAAAACTGGGCATTGTTACCTCCTTCAGGAACTTTACAAGGGGTAGATAATAGACCAATTTATACATCTGCTGATTATGGCGGTGCTATTGGAGGCTTTGGATTAGGTGCAGGACCATTTGTATTTACAAACTCAGATAAAGGAAGAATTTGGAATGCCTCCCTTAAAGGTGAAAAAACTTTTGAGAATGGCTTTTACACGATGCTTGCGTATAATTACTTAAATGCAAAAGATGTAAATTCAATAGAAGCTGAAATTACGAGTGATGCTTTCGTTGGGAATCCAATTACAGGAAATGTTAATAATGATGTATTAGGCTTTTCAAAATATGGTGATACGCATAGAATAATAGGTGTTGCAAGTAAAAAGTGGACCTATGGGAATGGTAAATGGTCGACCAATTTATCTACTTTCTTTGAATATGCTCAAGGTGGACGTTTCAATTACACTTACGGAGGAGACATTAATGGTGATGGCTCAAGTATAAACGATTTGTTATATGTACCAACCT
>CAZJCZ010000010.1:0-8179 GCA_964544575.1 uncultured Flavobacteriaceae bacterium
AATTATTATGTTGGGTGGTGTTACAGTCAATTTTTTATTAGGGATCTTTATTTATGTAATGATTTTGAACGTCTGGGGTGAGGATTTTGTAAAACCCGAAGACCTTAAAGGAGGTTTCGCTATAAACAAGGAATTTAAACAATACGGTTTTAAGGACGGTGATCAAATAACTGCTATCAATGGAGAAAGACCGTTTAACGTATTAGACATTAATAAACATCTATTTTTAAGGGATGTCAATAATATAGACGTAAAGCATTCTGATGGTACAACTGAAAAAATAGATCTACCTGAAGATATTGGTCTAACAATGTGGACTAATGGTATCATGGAGCCATTCAACCCAAGACTTTTACCAGTACTTGATAGTATTTTACCTGAATCACCGGCTGGCAAATCAAATTTGTTAAAAGGAGATGAGATTTTAGAAATTGATGGAAAACAAATATTATTTTGGGATGAATTATCGAATTCTGTGCAAAATAATACTAACAAAAATGAAATGAATATTGTCATTTCAAGAAATGGAATTACAGATACTTTACGTATAACACCTGATGCCGAGGGTAAAATTGGTGTATATCCCAAAAATACATTATTAGAACAAGTC
Organism: uncultured Flavobacteriaceae bacterium; assembly: GCA_964544575.1. Taxonomy (GTDB): domain Bacteria; phylum Bacteroidota; class Bacteroidia; order Flavobacteriales; family Flavobacteriaceae; genus Aureibaculum. The sequence goes on from CAZJCZ010000010.1 coordinate 611, forward strand.
AATGTTAACCATAAAGACTATTCTTTTGCTGAAAGTATTCCTAAGGGCACTGCAAGTGCCTATTGGACATTAAGAGATTATATGGCTCAATTTAAATACGTATTTACTCAAAAGGGTGCGACAAGTCTTGGTGGATTTGGTACTATCTTAAGCATTTTCCCTACAAGCTGGGATTGGCAGCGATTTTGGAGTTTAACGGCGTTTTTATCAATCATGCTAGCTTTTATGAATCTATTACCGATTCCGGCCTTAGATGGTGGACACGTAGTATTTACGTTATATGAAATGGTATCTGGTAGAAAACCCAGTGATAAATTTTTAGAATATGCACAAATAGCAGGTTTTATATTTTTAATAACACTGTTATTGTACGCTAATGGCAATGACGTATATAAATGGGTTACTGGCAAGTTCTAAATTTGATTAATAGCACAATAAAAAAAGCCAGACAAAAATTGTCTGGCTTTTTAATTTGTAAATTACTTCTTGCTAGTCTGCAAGAATAATTATTTTATTTTCTTTTAATTCAATGGTTCCAGAGTTAATTGGCAATAATGTTACACCCTTTTCACCCTTGCTGAATTTTTCCTCGAACTCTTCTTCTATTTCGATGCTACCATAAATTTTTATAGAACCTTCCTGTAATAACGAAACTATTGGAGCGTGGTTGCTTAACATTTGAAACTCACCATTAATACCTGGTACAGCAACAGAATCAATCTCTCCACTAAATAGAACCGCTTCAGGTGTAACAATTTCTAATAACATATTTTTTTGTTTACAGTTATGAATTTATAATTTAAGCCTAACAACGATAGTCAGAAAATATAAACTGGGAACTATTTTACGCTTCTGCTTCAGCTACCATTTTTTCACCTGTTTCAATAGCTTCTTGAATAGAACCTTTCAAGTTGAAAGCAGCTTCAGGAATATGATCTAATTCACCATCCATAATCATATTAAACCCTTTAATAGTTTCTTTAATATCAACAAGTACTCCGGGAATACCAGTAAATTGTTCTGCTACATGAAAAGGCTGAGATAAGAATCGTTGTACCCTACGTGCTCTGTATACGACCATTTTATCATCTTCACTTAATTCTTCCATACCTAAAATAGCAATAATATCTTGTAGCTCTTTGTAACGTTGTAATAACTCTTTTACATGAGTCGCACAAGTGTAATGCTCTTTTCCAAGAATTTCTTCAGTCAAAATTCTTGATGTAGAATCTAACGGATCCACTGCAGGATAAATACCAAGTTCAGCAATTTTACGTGACAACACCGTAGTAGCATCTAAATGCGCAAAAGTAGTAGCAGGTGCAGGGTCAGTTAAATCATCTGCAGGTACATATACAGCTTGTACAGAAGTAATAGAACCTGTTTTGGTAGAAGTAATACGTTCTTGCATTTCGCCCATTTCAGAAGCTAACGTTGGTTGGTAACCAACGGCTGAAGGCATACGACCTAATAAGGCAGATACCTCAGAACCCGCTTGTGTAAAACGGAAAATATTATCAACAAAGAACAGTACATCTTTACCTTGACCATCTCCTGCTCCATCACGGAAATATTCAGCAATAGTTAAACCTGACAATGCAACACGTGCCCGTGCTCCAGGAGGTTCATTCATTTGACCAAATACAAAAGTAGCCTTAGAATCTTTCATACCAGCTTTATCAACTTTAGATAGATCCCAACCACCTTCTTCCATAGAGTGCATAAAATCATCACCATACTTTATAATACCAGACTCTAACATTTCACGTAATAAATCATTTCCTTCACGTGTACGCTCTCCTACTCCTGCAAATACTGATAGCCCACCGTGACCTTTAGCAATATTGTTGATCAACTCCATGATCAATACAGTTTTTCCAACACCAGCACCTCCGAATAAACCAATCTTACCCCCTTTTACATAAGGTTCTAGCAAATCAACTACTTTAATACCTGTAAATAAAACTTCCGTTGAACTTGATAAGTCTTCAAATTTTGGCGCTTGACGGTGTATCGATAATCCGTTTTTATCATCCTTGGGTAAATTCCCTAATCCATCAATAGCATCACCAATAACATTAAATAATCTACCATAAATATCATTACCGACTGGCATTTTAATTTGGTTACCGGTAGTAACAACTTTTTCACCCCTACTCAATCCATCGGTAGAATCCATTGCGATACAACGTACAGTATCTTCTCCAACATGTTGTTCTACTTCTAAGACAAGTGTTGAACCATCTTTTCGTGAAATTTCTAAAGAATCAAAAATTCTTGGAAGGTTAGCTCCTGATGCAAATGCAACATCTATAACCGGACCAATAATCTGAGCAACTTTACCTGTAACTTGAGCCATTATGTATTGTTTAATCGTTTATATGCTTAATCCTATTTGTAAAAAAACAAATATGGTCTTTTTTAAAGGCGCAAAGGTAATTTAATTATAGAAATTGTAAAAGTGTTTTTTAATTATTTTTTATATTTAATGTAAGTTTTATTACTATCGCTAATAAAAAAAACCTCAACTTTTTAGTTAAGGCTTTTTTATTAATGAAGTTTATTATCTATAGGTTAACTATCCAGGATACATAATACATTGAACCAATTGATCCAACACCTGGAGCGCTCATATATTCTTCGCCTCCAAGATTTGTACCTCCTACTTTAAAGATAGATTTTATTTTAGGAACTCTATAATTTACTTGAGCATCTACAACCGTTCTTGATTCAATAATTGCATCAGCAAAAGTTGATTCCCACAAATATTCATCACTCCACCTTGCGTCAATTTTAAACCCAAAGTTTTCAAACAGATCAGTATTTCCAAAAGATACTTTTACATTATGTTCTGGTGTATTAAAACCTGCTTCATAATCTGGATCTGAAGTTTGGTCAAAATCGAATTTTGCATACGTATAATTCAACCCAAAGCTATAATCATTAAAAATTTTACCTGAGATTCCAATACTACCTCCATAAGATGAAACATCAGCTTTTGAATTGGTATAAACCTGAAAAGGTTGAAAATCACTATTTGATAAAGCAATTAAAGCCGTAGGTGTTGGCCCACCAAACGCAGGTGGTAAATTTGTAATATCAGATAAATTAGCTTGACCATAATGTGGTACTGCAACGGTTTTGTTACCTATAAAATCTTCGTATTTGTTATAATAAGCACTGCCATCTATCATTATTCTACCAAAACCGGCTCTATAACCAACTTCATAAGCGGTTACTCTTTCAGGTTTTACATAATCAAAATCAGCAACTTCGAGTAGTCCTGGATTTGGAGAACCTGCCGCGTTACTTGCTGCAAAAGCAAATAATGAAGCTATAGTCCATGAATTTTCATAAGCTGTTCTACCACTTAAAATAGACGTACTAGGAAATCCTAAAAGTTGTGAACTACCAGTATTAGGTAAAGGTTTAGAAGTATATCTGTCTAAATTATCGGGTGCAGAACCTACTAAAATTGCAGGACCAGCATCTAAACCAATATATTGATCTTGTGTGGTTGGATTCCTGAATCCAGTTTGAAATGATGCTCTTAAGTTACGTGTTTTTCCTTCTCCTAAAGAGTAAGACACGGAAATACGTGGGGAATAGTTACCATCAAAGTTTTGTGCCTTGTCATAACGGATAGAACCCGTAAATTTTAATCTGTCATCAACCATTTTCTTTTGAAGTTGCATATAAGCACCATACTCGTCATAATCAATAGGGCCATCAAAGTCAGTAAAAATAGTTCCACTCGAATTTAAAGAATATAGTCTATACGAACCTCCAACTTGAATTTCAGCAAAATCAATTAATTCATGGAAATTATAATTACCGTCTGCATGATATAATTTTGTATTGTCTAAAAATCTCGATCCGGTTAATACATCCGGATTGGAAGTTATCCTATTAAGGGCTGCTTGAAATTCTGGAGTACCCGGCTTCAGAGTAACCAGCCCATCTGCAGCTTGTCTCGCCGCTGCATGTAATTGTGCCTGAGCAGCTGGAAGAAGTGGATCACCTCCACCTCCTAGTATTTGCCCTGCACCCTGCGCATAAGCACCCGCATAAGTACCAAACCACTGCGAAGCTGTTTCTTTATTTAAGTTAACCCCAGTAAATAGCATGTCATAGGAATCTCCTGCCCCTTCTGAAGTCACATAACCTCTAACGAAGAAATTATCATTTCTAATTTCAAACTTATGTTGTTGCATATAGAAATTGCTGATAGAATACCTATTAGCACCTTGATAAATGGTGTTCCCTAAACCAAATTTCGAATTCCAAATAATCTCCAGATCATTCCCAAAAGGCTTGTAATGTAGGGCAAAGTTTGCTTTCATACTTTCTGCTTCATAATCGGTTAGATCAGACTCTTTATATCCTGTTCTAGATACATCATCTTTTGGAATAAAAGGGACTAAAGGAGCTAATTCAGGATTTGAAGTTGAAGCTAAAAAACCAGCTACGCCTTGTAAATCTCCAAATGGCGTCTTCGATAACTGTACTTCATCTCCATATACATTGGCCTGATCAAATGCTGTTTGTCCATCAATAGAAGGTATCACCGTATCTGCATTACCAGCGCCAGTATCGATATATTGATTGTAATCAGTAGCATACCATTCAGTACCTTTTAAATAAGATAAAGATCCTTTGACTGCAAATTTCTCACTAAATGCATGTGCTGCACGTATGCCAACGTCATAATAATTATTATCACCGGCTGCATCCTGTACAGTTAGGCCTGTTTTTAAATAACTACTTACACCTTGATACTTAAAAGGGCTTTTACTTGTCATAAATAAAATACCGTTAAAGGCATTTGCACCATACAATGCTGAAGAAGCGCCGGGAAGTAATTCAACAGTCTCTGTGTCGAGTTCTGACATGCCTAATAAATTACCCAAAGCAAAATTTAATGCCGGTGATGAATTATCCATACCATCAACTAATTGCATAAACCTCGTATTGGCAAAAGTTGCAAAACCTCTGGTATTAACCGATTTAAAAGTTAAACTACTGGTATTTACATCAACACCTTTTAAATTCTCTAATCCATTATAAAAACTCACTGAAGATGTATTCTTAATTGCTCTAACATCCATTCTTTCAATTGTAACAGGCGACTCCAGAATACGCTCCGGTGTTCTGGAAGCAGATACAACTACTTCATCAAGACTTGTTTCAGCTTCAGCCAAAACTACATCAACAACTTGATCATTCGCCGTAACTTCTACAGATTGAAGAATATAACCCAGATTAGAAATTTCAATAGTAAATGGTGGGGTTTCGCTTACTTTTAATGTGTATTTTCCGTCAAAATCAGTGGTAGTACCTAAAGCCTTTCCAGCTAATTTAACACTAGCTCCCGGTATGGGTTGTCCGTCGTTTGAGTCGGTAACTGTTCCTGTAACTTCAGTCTGTGCATACAGGGAGACCCCAAAAAAAAGCGTTATAATAATAGTGTAAAATTTGTTCATAATGTTCATTTAAATGGTTAACAATAGTGCAAAGTACAAATTTTTTCCATTTTTGATTAAGAATTATTGAAAATTACGCATCAATTATTGTCAAATTAATACTTAATCATTTTTTTTGAAATTTTTGCAGGACCCTGTTGGACATTTAAAATATACACTCCTGCAGCTAAATTTTTTAAATTCAGCTCCTCTTTAAATCTAGTTTTTAGATCAGTGAATTTCTTTCGGATTAGAATTCTTCCACTGATATCATACAAAGTGATATTAAGGTCTTCAGAAGTTAAGGGCTTTAGTGAAATGGTAAAAATATCTTTAAATGGATTAGGATAGATAACAAATTCTTCAAATGAAAAATCATCTATGGACACCGTTTGTTTTGTCTCACAGAGTTCAATAGACCAATTATTCAAAATACCAAGATCTTGTTGCGCATTATCAACTACTTTTAATGTCCAATCACCAAAAGAAGATAAGCCGTTAAATGCAGAAAGTAGATTATGAGATTTAGTAATACCTGAAATGGCAGGAATCACATTATCACATACTACCAATGTTGCTTCATCGTCAAAAATTGCATTTATATTTAGTCTTTGTTCACCAGATGATCCACAACTTCTATCATAAACTAATACTTCTGCGCCACTTGGGGATGTTAAGTAAATTTGCAAATCCCATAACCATGTATGGGTTATATCAATACTTATATTAACATCAGTAACCGTAAAGTCATCTAATACACTAATTATTGACGTGATACCAGCTGTATCAAAATCAGGAATTGGTTTAGGCACATCTGTTGAATCATATATTGCACACATTGTTTCAAATGACCCTATGCTAAAACTTTCACTATTTACGGCATAAAAAATATTGTCAGCCGCCTCTACCATAACTCGCACATTTGGCGCTGAAGAACCTGGAACTGTAATTAACTCGGCGCCATCATTTGCAGTATTAGATGCTAAAATAATTGGGAATGTTACGCCTCCATCCAGAGATAGCAAAATATTTACCTGACTTACATTAATACCGTTTACATCAGTACCGGCTATATCCCAAGTAATAGTTTCAGTTCCTCCTTCAGTCCATGAAATACCAGTTACACTTTGAGAAGTCACAATAAAAGGTCCTGCAGCATCATTTACCGTTACTTTCATATTTTCAGAATCTGTCTGCCCTTCTCCCGGGGCATTATCTCTAACTGTTAACTTAAAATTTAAATCTCTAGACACATCAGGAACAACTTGCCAAGTAGATGAAATAAATCCAGAAATGACAGTCGATAGCGCTGGTAAATACCTATCTGCAATTTTTGTTGGTGATAAACTTCGAAAAACTGCTCCTTCAATTTGCGTTGATGAAGGTGGTATATCAATTAAGGTTACTTCGTTGTCAATTTGTTCCCAACAATATATTAATTCATCACCATCGGCATCTGTGCCTTGCCCCTTTAAAACGAAAGGTGTTGATCTTGGTATAACATAATCAAGCCCAGCATCAGCTATCGGAGCATTCATATTATTGATAAAATTAGATTGTACAGCACATTGGCTGGACCCAATAGTTATATTATCATACATTTCTTGAATACTAATACCATGAAAATATGCATCGCTATTACTTTGAACATTTTGTGGTGAACATATTCCAGCATAAGCCATTATTGTTGATCCGCTCCCTGGTTCAACCGCTGTGTTATTATTTCTGTTTCCGTTACAATTACTGGCAGTTCCATTGAAAGTGTGATTGGCCCCAAATTGATGCCCCATTTCATGCGTAACAAAATCTATATCAAAACTATCACCCACAGGAGCAAAAGAACCAGTTACACCGCGAGCTTTTTCAACTGTACATGGTGAATTTAAAGAAGCTACCCCACCTCCTGCGGTGCTAAAGACATGTCCGATGTCATAATTTACAGTGCCAATAATATTATCAACGGTTGTTTGATTTTCATCTAGCATTATAAGTCCATCATCATTAGTATAAGGATCATCACCAGGGTCAGTTTCTAAAGATATAAGTTGGTCGTTATTGGCTACCAATTGCATTGTTAAAGCCAAGTCTCTTTCATAAATTGCATTTA
>CAZJCZ010000010.1:8279-23357 GCA_964544575.1 uncultured Flavobacteriaceae bacterium
TTATTGGCTACCAATTGCATTGTTAAAGCCAAGTCTCTTTCATAAATTGCATTTACCCGAGTCATAGTAACTGCAATGGCCGACAATACGGCATTAATTGAATCATTACGGGAACTGCCGGTTCCAATACCCGCAGCATTTACATGATAATTAGAATATTCTTCCGTAGTTGCCATTGCTAACCTAAAGGTTCTCAATTTCAATTCATTAGCATTTTTATTAAAACTCTTACTTATTTTTTTAATCGATTCGCTTTCCGTTAAGCATTCAAAAGTTCTAATTGAGCTCACATCCTTTTTTCTATAGACCATATACACTTTTCTATTTTCTGTATAGGGATCAATATAGAAAGTACCTTTATCAGGCGATAAAATCATCGCGTACAAGCCTAAGGAATTTAATGTAAAATGAATAGTTGATGACTTATCGTCGACTCCTTGACCAGCGTAAGTTTTTATAGTTGGAAATTTAATCGCAAGATCAGGATGCAAAACTGAAGTCTGTTTTATCTTAAATTTCTTTAAATTTCCATTAAAATCAGGAAATTCCATAATTCGAGAACCTTCTTTATCGGCTATTTTCTTAGGAACTTCTGTTAATTGATTTCTTATAGCATTAAGGTCCATAGCAAAAGTTTCAAACCTCTCAATAGAAGATTTTCTTTCTAATAATTTATCAGAAATTGTAGTTTTTTCAATATTTACCCATGTTAATTTTTCTTGAGCAAATCCAAAAAAACTAAATAGCAATAACGATGCACTGAATAATATGTATCTAAACTTTTTCAATTTCATTATAGCTACAAATTTATAATAAAGTTTTGAATTTGAATTTTAATATTTTGATACCTTTACCAAAATTCGTTTTCATGAAGTATATCTGTTTATTTATCTTAGTCTTATTGGTGGCAGGATGCAAAAGTAGCCAGATAAATACTTCGCTAGAAGAATTAAATGAAAAACATACTGTCCTTCTATCTAATTGTATTGATAATGCCGTATGCGGCATAGAAATTATACCTAAATCAAATTTACTTATTAAAGAGGATGAATTTAAAAACACCTATATTGAATTCGAAAAAGGAAATAACACAATTATTAAATATGAACTTAAAAAAAATGAAATTCCTAATGTAGCAGACGCTCATTATTCTGAATTATTGTTCTTAGAGATAGATAATTATAATAAGAGTTTGTATTTAAAAAATGAAGAATTACAGCAAGTTAAAATGATATATGGCAGGCTTTGCTACTGCAAAGGATCATCCGGCTATTTCAAAGTTAATAAAGGTAGTTTAGAACTTATTCTTTCTAAAAATAAATTATCTTTGAGCGCCAAATTTAAAGTTGAGAATATACCACAATTAGTCACTGAAATACATGAAAACATATCTCTTCAAAAATAAACCTTCTCGTTTGTGAAAATTTACAATTCTACAAATGAATTTAAGGCAGTTGAAAAAACTTCAGTTGTTACTATCGGCACTTTTGACGGGGTTCATATTGGACATCAAGAAATTATTAAAAGTTTAGTCAAAAATGCTCATAGCACTGAAGATAAATCTGTTATCCTAACTTTTTATCCACATCCACGTTTAATACTCCAACAAGGTATTGACTTAAAATTAATAACCACATTACAAGAAAAAATTTCATTACTGGAAAAAACTGAATTGGATTATTTAATAATTGAACCTTTTACTAAAGAATTTTCTAGACTTACAGCCTTAGATTTTGTGCGGGACGTTTTGGTTAAAGAACTAAAAATGAAAAAATTGGTTATTGGATATGATCATCATTTTGGTAGAAATAGAGAAGGTAATTTTGAGCAACTTCAGGAGTATGGTAAAGTTTATGGGTTTGAAGTTGAAGAAATCCCAGCCCAAGACATTCAAAACATTTCGGTTAGTTCAACTAAAATACGTAAAGCACTGGAAGAAGGCAATATTGAAAAAGCCAACCTTTATTTAGGATATGAATTCATGATCACCGGCAGGGTAATTCATGGAAGAGGTCTGGGGACAAAATGGAACTATCCAACAATAAATATACAGCTTGAAGAGAAATATAAATTGATTCCAAAAGCTGGGGTTTATATTGTTAAAACCATTCTGAATAATATGAATGTATTTGGCATTATGAATATTGGTTTCAGACCAACCGTTGGAGGGAAGCATCAAACAATTGAAGTACACTTACTTGATTATAATGCTGACCTTTACGGAGCAAATATTCAAGTACAATTGTCCTATCGTTTGCGTGATGAACAAAAGTTTTCTTCGGTAGATAAGTTAATAGCTCAAATTAAACAGGATGAAAAAAAGGCAAGGGAATTGATTGCGAATGGAAAAGTTTCTTTCAACTAAAACAACAATTGTCAAACTTGACTTTTTATATAAATAATTCTTATTTCAATCATTATCTTTGCACCCTTAACAAAACAACATCATGTTACAAGTAGCTTATATAAAAAACAATAAAGACCAGGTTCTGAAAGGGTTGGCGGTTAGAAATTTTGCTGGTGCAGAAGCTATTGTCAATCAAGTTATAGAGATGGACGAAAAGCGAAAAGCAACTCAAACTGAATTAGACACTATTTTAGCTGATTCAAACAAAATTTCAAAAGAAATAGGTTTATTGTTCAAATCTGGTGAACAACAAAAAGCCACAATATTAAAGAAAAAAACAGGCGAGCTTAAAGAACAATCAAAGTTCCTTAATGAGAAGCTTTCATCTACCCTTCATGAATTGAATGAATTGTTATATCAAATCCCAAATATTCCAAATGTATTAGTACCATCTGGTACAACAGAAGCTGATAATGAAGAAGTTTTTATAGAAGGTGAAATTCCAACACTACATGATGGGGCTTTACCACATTGGGAGTTAGCCAAAAAATACGATATCATTGATTTTGAATTAGGTAATAAAATAACTGGCGCTGGATTTCCTGTATACAAAGGCAAAGGTGCTAAATTACAACGTGCCTTAATTAACTATTTTTTAGATAAAAATACTGAAGTCGGTTATCAAGAAGTACAAGTGCCATATTTAGTGAATGAAGCTTCTGGATTTGGTACAGGGCAGTTACCTGATAAGGAAGGCCAAATGTATCATGTTACGAATGATAATTTATACTTGATTCCAACAGCGGAAGTACCAGTAACTAACATCTATAGAGATGTCCTTTTAAAAGAAAGTGATTTCCCCATTCTTCATACTTGTTATACTCCGTGTTTTAGACGCGAAGCGGGTTCATATGGTGCTCATGTAAGAGGTTTAAACAGGTTACATCAGTTTGACAAGGTAGAAATTGTTCGAATTGAGCATCCAAAAAAATCTTACGAAGCCCTTGATGAAATGGTAGATCATGTAAAAGAGATACTGAGAGAATTAAAATTGCCATATCGTATTTTACGATTATGTGGTGGCGATATTGGCTTTACCTCTGCACTTACTTATGATTTTGAAGTATTCTCGACGGCACAAAATAGGTGGTTAGAAATTAGTTCAATTTCAAATTTTGAAACTTTTCAAGCAAATCGATTAAAACTACGTTTTAAAAATGCTGAAGGGAAAAGTGAATTGGCACATACACTAAATGGAAGTTCTTTAGCCTTACCCAGAGTCTTAGCGGGAATTTTAGAAAATTATCAAACTAAAGAAGGTATCAAAATACCTGAGGTATTACAAAAATATACAGGATTCGATATTATAAATTAATTAGAGCCAACAGCAACCATTAGTTTTTTATAATGATTCATTTCAATTAAAGCGTTTACATATGCTCCTATTTGACCTTTTTTCATCAATAGTGTTGCTTTATTTTTTGAATTTTCGTAGTGCTTATTTAAATCGTTCATAATAAAAAAATTAAGTGTTCTTTAATACTAAGACAAATGCTATGCCAAATTGTTATAAGTAATTTTCTTATCTCACGTTTTTTATAAATTAATTAACACTTCTTTTGTTACCTTTGAAGTCATACCATAACGCTATGCTTCGTATTTTTATTGTAATACTTTTTTTTATAACCTCAACAAGTTTTTCGCAAAACTCTCAATTAGCACATAATTATTTTAACAAAGGAGAGTATGAAAAGGCTAGTACTTTGTATAAAGAATTATATAAGAAAAACAAGGTTCGACGGGATTATTTTAAAAAATTACTCTCTTGTTATCAGCTTACAGAAAATTTTGATGCTGCATCAAGTTTATTAATCAATCATCAACAAGAATTTCCAGATCAAACATATTTAAATATTGAAATAGGGTATAATTTACAATTGCAACATCAATTAGAAAAAGCTATTCCATACTACGAAGAATCCTTAAAATCTATTGAAAATATTCCCAATTCTGGATATTTAATTGGGCATACTTTTCAGAAAAACAATCTGTTAGATTATTCTCTAAAGGCTTATAAGAGAGCTATGGAGTTGAACCCTGATTTAAATTATGATGCATATATAGCTTTTATCTATGGAGAAAAAGGCGAAATTGAAAACATGTTCAATTCCTACTTGAACATGATTGAGAAGAATGAAAGTTTCTATTCTACGATACAGCGATATGCGGGTATGTTCATATCTGATGACAGTGATGACCCTAATAATATTTTGTTTAGGAAGCTGTTGTTAAAACGGTTACAAAAAAATCCAGGCAATTCTTGGAATATGCTACTCAGCTGGCTTTATATGCAACAAAAAGATTATGATAAAGCCTTAGTGCAAGAAACTGCTTTGTATAAAAGAAATTTAGAAGACTTATCTAGAATAGTAGACTTAGGTGATGTAGCTTTTAATAATAAAGACTATGAAACAGTGAAAAACAGTTTCAATTATATTTTGGAGAATACCCAAAACCCAAACCTTATTTTAGATGCGAATTTGTATTTGCTCGAAACGGCTATTTTAACGGCCTCTTCAAATGTTGAGCTTAAAAAAGTTGATGAAAAATTTCAACAGTTATTTACAAGCTACGGAAATGGAAGTTCTACATTGGATCTTCAAATATCATACGCTGATTTTTTAACCTTCAAACAAGACAATCCAAGTAAGGCAATTCAAATTTTGAAAGATGCATTAACCAAAACTACATCAGAATTTCAATATGGATCTGTAAAGTTAAAATTAGCAGATGTGTTAGTTTATACTAATAAATTTAATGAAGCACTAATTAATTACTCACAAGTACAAACAGATTTAAAAAATAGCCCTTTAGCACAAACTGCAAGATTTAAAGTTGCACAGACCTCCTATTTCAAAGGCGACTTTAAATGGGCATTAACACAACTTAAAGTGCTTAAAAGTTCGTCTTCACAATTAATTGCCAACGATGCTTTAGAATTAAATTTACTGATTTCAGATAATATAGTTGGAGATACCGTTTATGACGCGTTAAAAACTTATGCTAAAGCGGATCTATTAGCCTTCCAAAATAAAAATAAACAAGCTTTAGACACTTTACAAACATTAATAGTAAAATTTAAAGGACGGTCCATTGAAGATGATGCGTTGTTCAAACAGGCTGAACTATTTACCAAAATTAAAAAATTTGAATCTGCTGAAAATAACTATTTACAAATAATTGAATTACAAAAAGATGGTATTTTAGTTGATGACGCTTATTTTAGGCTTGCTGAATTGTATGAGGAAAAACTAAACAGCATTGAAAAAGCAAAACTGACATACGAAAAAATTATATTTGAATTTCCTTCGAGTATTTATTTAGTTGATGCCCGTAAACGATATAGAAAATTAAGAGGTGACATTGTAAATTAATCAGATAAATAATAAAAAATGTATATCTATAACATTACTATTAATATAGAAAAGTCTATTGAAGAAGACTGGCTTAGATGGATGCAAGAAAAACATATTCCAGAAATGCTTAATACGGGTAAATTTTTTGAAGCTAAAATGTGTCAAGTAATGGTTGAAGAAGATCAAGGCGTTACTTATTCAGTTCAATATACTACAGATAGCAAAGAAACTTTAGAAAAATATTATCAAGAAAATGCTGCGCAACTACGTCAAGAAGGCTTAGTACTTTTTAAAGAAAAATTTGTTGCATTTAGAACAGAATTAAAAGTGATCAACCATGTTAAAAATTTTGTAAAATCTTAGTTTTTATTCATGTCAGTAAAAGCTAAAAAACATTTAGGTCAACATTTTTTAAAAGATGAAAACATAGCTAAAAAAATTGCCGACTCCTTATCTGAAAAAGGTTATGACACAGTTCTTGAAATTGGACCTGGAATGGGCGTTTTAACTAAATATCTTCTTCAAAACGATTATACTACGTACGTAATTGAGATAGATAAAGAATCTGTTGAATATTTACAAGTTCATTACTTAAATCTAGCTGATCGAATTATATCCGAAAACTTTTTAAAAATAAATTTAGTGGATTTTTTTCAAGATAGATCAATTGCTATTATTGGTAATTTTCCTTACAATATATCAACACAAATTATTTTTAAAACATTGGAAAACAAGCACCAGATTCCAGAACTTTGTGGCATGTTTCAAAAAGAAGTGGCACAGCGGATCACTCAAAAAGAAGGCAGCAAAATATATGGGATTTTGTCAGTACTTACACAAGCTTTTTATGATACAGAATATTTATTTACGGTTCCTCCAACTGTTTTTGACCCTCCTCCAAAGGTAAATTCGGGCGTCATTAGACTAATCCGTAAAAAAGATTATACATTACCGGTCGATGAACAGTTATTTTATAAAGTTGTTAAAACTGCTTTCAATCAACGCAGAAAAACTTTACGTAACAGTTTAAAATCATTTAATTTATCCGATAAATTAAGAGAAGATACTATCTTTACGGAACGTCCTGAACAATTATCTGTTCAAGAGTTTATTAACTTGACGCAAAAAATAGCGAACGATGCCATTTGAAATTACAAATGAACTTATTGAACAAGTTGAAACACTCATCCAACAAAAAGATGATGTAACTTTACTTTCGCTATTGAGTGACGAGCATCATGCTGATATTGCTGAAATATTAGACGATTTAAATTTAGAAGATGCCACTTACATTATTAAACTATTTGATAGTGATCTGACGTCTGATATTTTAATGGAGGTTGACGATGATGTTCGTGAAAAAATTCTTCAAAACCTTTCTGCCAAAGAAATTGCCGAAGAGCTTACGGAACTTGATACAGATGATGCAGCCGATATTATTGCAGAATTACCTGAAGAAAGGCAAGGAAGTGTAATTTCTGCGATTGAAGATGCAGAACATGTAAAAGACATTGTAGAATTATTAAAGTATGATGAAAATTCTGCGGGTGGTTTAATGGCTAAAGAGCTCGTGAAAGTCAATGAAAACTGGAATGTGTTAGAATGTGTTAAAGAAATGAGGGCTCAAGCCGAATTTGTCACTAGAGTACATTCTATCTATGTGGTTGATGATGCGGGTAAATTAAAGGGTCGATTATCCTTAAAAGATTTATTAGTAACATCTACCAAAACTAATATTTCTGAGGTTTATATCCCAAAAGTTGATTCTGTAAATGTGCACGATAAAGGTGAGGATGTAGCTAATATCATGCAAAAATATGATCTTGAAGCGATTCCCGTTGTCGATGAACAAGGGCGTTTGGTTGGTAGGATCACTATTGATGATATCGTTGATGTTATTAGAGAAGAAGCCGAAAAAGATTATCAATTGGCGGCAGGTTTAACGCAAGATGTTGAAGCTGATGATACTATTTGGATGCTAACCCGAGCAAGACTACCCTGGTTATTTTTGGGTCTAATTGGCGGAGTTGGCGCAGCCGCCATTATGGGTAATTTCGAAGAGTTAATAAGCAAACATGCTATTCTTTTCTTTTTCACACCTTTAATAGCCGCAATGGCGGGTAATGTTGGCGTACAATCATCAGCAATAATAGTTCAAGGTTTAGCTAATAATGATCTTAAAGGAAGTATTTCAAACCGTTTGTTGAAAGAATTTTCATTGGCCATTGTAAATGGGATTGCTTTATCAATAATTTTGTTTGCATTTACCTGGTTTTGGCAAGGTGAAATTCTCACCTCTATGGCCATTTCTATCTCCTTATTTACGGTAATAATAATGGCAGGAATTATTGGTACTTTTATTCCTCTATTTTTAGATAAACGCAATATAGACCCGGCCATTGCTACAGGACCTTTTATAACTACCAGCAATGATATCTTTGGGATTTTAATTTACTTCTGGATTGCTAAATTAATTTTAGGGTTTTAAAGGGGTAGAACCTGATATACACTATTTATATTTTACTTATTTTTGTTGGCTAATAGAAAATACTATTGATGTCCGAAGAAAAAAAATCGCTCAACTTTTTAGAGCAAATTATAGAGGAAGATTTAGCCATTGGATTGGATAAAAATAAACTTCGATTTCGGTTTCCACCTGAGCCCAATGGATATTTACATATTGGTCATGCGGCTTCTATTTGTTTAAATTTTGGATTAGGTATAAAGTACAATGCTCCAGTGAACTTGCGCTTTGATGACACAAACCCTGCTAAAGAAGAACAAGAATACGTTGATTCCATTAAAAAAGATATTGAATGGCTGGGATTCCAATGGGAAAATGAATTGTATTCTTCAGATTATTTTCAACAACTGTATGACTGGACAATTGCATTGATCAAAAAAGGAAAAGCTTATGTAGATGATCAAACATCTGAAGAGATTGCAAAGCAAAAAGGAACCCCTACCCAGGTTGGTACTAACAGTCCTTATAGAGATAGATCTGTTGAAGAAAATTTAGAATTGTTTGAAAAAATGAAAAATGGTGATTTACCAGAAGGTTCACATGTGCTTCGTGCTAAGATAGACATGGCATCACCAAATATGCATATGCGAGACCCGATAATGTATCGGGTACTTAAAAAATCTCACCACAGAACAGGTTCAACATGGAATATTTACCCGATGTATGATTGGACGCATGGGGAATCTGATTATATAGAGCAAATTTCGCACTCACTTTGCACGTTGGAGTTTAAAAGTCATCGTGAGTTGTATGATTGGTATCTAGATCAAGTATATACAAGAGAAGATCTAAGACCAAAACAGCGAGAATTTGCACGTCGTAATTTGAGTTATACGGTAATGAGCAAACGCAAATTACTACAGTTAGTAGAAGAAGGTTATGTAAATGGTTGGGATGATCCTAGAATGCCTACAATATCAGGACTTCGTAGAAGAGGCTATACACCGGCCGCTATTAAAAGGTTCAGTGAAATTGCTGGAATTGCAAAACGCGATAATGTTACCGATGTTGCGTTGCTTGAATTTTGCATTAAAGATGATTTAAACAAAACTGCTCCTAGGGTAATGGCGGTGCTAAATCCTGTAAAACTAATAATTAACAATTATCCTGAAGGAAAAGAAGAATGGTTAGAAGCTGAGAATAACCCAGAGGATGAAACTGCAGGGTTTAGAAAAATTCCTTTTTCAAGAGAGTTGTATATTGAACGTGAAGACTTTCGCGAAGAAGCCAATAAAAAATTCTTTAGATTAAAACTAGGTAAAGAAGTTCGTTTGAAAAATGCCTATATTATAAAAGCAGAATCCGTTTTAAAAGATGACAATGGTGAAATTACAGAAATTCACTGTACGTTTGATCCATTAAGTAAAAGTGGTAGCGGTACAGAAGAAAGTCAACGTAAAGTTAAAGGCACATTACATTGGGTATCTGTGCAACATGCATTGAAAGCCGAAGTACGTGTATATGACAGATTATTTAGTGACGAAGCACCAGATTCACATAAAGACATAGATTTTAAAGAATTTATCAATCCAGATTCATTAATAAAAGATACTAATGCTTTTGTTGAACCTAGTTTAAAAGAAGCTTCTATTGGTGATCGATTTCAGTTTCAACGTTTGGGATATTTTAATATAGATGATGATAGTAATCCAGAAAAGTTGGTTTTTAATAGAATTGTACCTTTACGTGATAGTTGGGCAAAATTAGATCAAAAGAAGTAGGACACTCCTGAAAAATTGAAAATAGTAGAACAAATAAAACTCCCTATTAAGAAAGAAATGGAACTCTTTGAAGAAAAATTCAAAGAGTCTATGATCTCCAATGTTCCATTGTTAAATAGAATTACACATTTTATTGTTCGCCGTAAGGGAAAACAAATGCGGCCCATGTTTGTTTTTTTAGTGGCAAAAATGGTTTCAAATGGCAAGGTCGAGGAGCGAACCTTTAGAGGAGCTTCTAGTATTGAATTAATACATACTGCAACCTTAGTTCATGATGATGTTGTTGATGACAGTAACCGCCGTCGAGGGTTTTTCTCGATCAATGCATTATGGAAAAATAAAATTGCAGTATTGGTCGGTGATTTCTTGCTTTCTAAGGGAGTGTTACTATCTATTGATAATGATGATTTCGATATTTTAAAATTGATTTCGGTCGCTGTACGCGAAATGAGTCAAGGCGAATTATTACAAATAGAAAAAGCCCGTCAGTTAGATATCACTGAAGAAGTGTATTTTGAAATTATCCGTCAAAAAACGGCAACATTAATTGCAGCTTGTTGTGGTATAGGTGCTGCTTCTGTTGATGCAAAACCTGAAGAGATAGAAAAAATGCGAAAATTTGGTGAGATCATAGGTATTGCTTTTCAAATGAAAGACGATCTCTTTGATTATACTGAGGATAAAATTGGGAAACCGACCGGAATTGATATTAAGGAACAAAAAATGACCTTACCATTAATTTATACGCTAAACAATTGCTCGACAAAAGATAAAAAATGGCTGATCAATTCTGTTAAAAATCATAATAAAAACAAAATACGCGTTAAAGAAGTTATTGCTTTTGTGAAAGAAAATGGTGGTATAGAATATACAATCGCAAAGATGAAAGAATATCAAACCGAAGCATTTGAAATATTGAACTCCTATCCTGATTCTTCCTATAAAAAATCATTAAGTATGTTGGTTAATTATGTAATTGAAAGAAAAATTTAGTTTAAACCTTTTCCTTAAAGGCTAGTAACTCTTCAACAAAATTTCTATTATTTGATAATCTCGGAATTTTATGTTGTCCTCCCAATTTCCCATTTTGTTTTAGCCAATTGTAAAACAATCCCGATTCTGCCTGATGCACTTTAGGCATGGTTAAAGTCATGTTAAGGTACCGTTTGGATTCGTAGTCTGAGTTAATTGATTTTAAAGCATTATCCAACAGTTCAGCAAAATAATCTATGTCCTCTGGGGCCTTTTTAAATTCAATGATCCATTCATGAGCTCCTTTAGCTTTACCATCCATAAAAATAGGAGCTACCGTATAATCAATAATTTCAGTTTTTGTCTTTTTACAAACTTTTTTTAGTGCATCTTCAGCATTTTCTATAATGAGTTCTTCCCCAAAGGCATTTATAAAATGCTTGGTACGACCGGTTATTTTTATCCGATAAGGATCTAATGAAACAAATTTAACAGTGTCGCCAATTAAATACCTCCACAATCCAGAATTTGTGGTAATTACAATCGCATAATTTTTATCCAATTCAACTTCTTGTAGTTCAATAGCTACCGAATCTTCTCCCAAATACTGATCCATTGGTATAAATTCATAGAAAATACCGTAATCCAACATCAGGAGTAATTCATTAGAGCCATTGATATCTTGAATAGCAAAAAATCCTTCAGAAGCATTATAGGTTTCGTAATATCTAAATCCTTTTTTTGGTAACAATTTTTTAAACTGCTCACGATATGGGTTAAAATTTACCCCTCCATGAAAGTAAACCTCTAAATTTGGCCAGACTTCATGAATATTTTCTTTTCCGGTTTTTTCCAACACTGCGTTTAATAATACCAACATCCATGAAGGTACACCCACCAAACTTGTAATATTTTCATTAACGGTCTCTTCAACGATAGCCTTCATTTTAGCTTCCCATTCTTCCATCAAAGCCACATCTATTTTAGGCGCACTGCTAAAATCTGCCCAAAATGGCATGTTTTCAATAATAATTGCTGATAAATCTCCAAAGTAGGAATTGCTGTCTTCATAAATTGCGCTGCTCCCACCTAATCGTAATCCTCTACCGTTAAACAACCCTGCATCCTCATTATTATTAATGTACAAACACAACATGTCTTTCCCTGCTTTTAAATGACAATCTTCTAATGCTTCATTACTTACCGGAATAAATTTGCTTTTTGCATTTGTAGTTCCACTCGATTTCGCAAACCACTGTATATTAGACGGCCAAAATAGGTTTTGCTCTCCTTTTCGAGTACGCTCTATGAGCGGCTCAATCGTTTCATATTTTTGAATAGGGACTCTTGCGGCAAATGTTTTATAATCATAAATAGTTTTATAATCATATTGTTTACCTACTGTTGTATTTCTTGCAACATCCAATAATCGCATCAATAATTCTTGTTGCACATCAATTGGATACTTTAAAAATAGCTCCATTTGATGCTTTCTTTTTTTTAAAAACCAAGAAACAACAGTATTAAAAAGGGGTAACATCTTTAAATTTTCTTCGTTTAATTGATTCGCAAGGCAAGCCTCGCTACGTCTTTTTTTGATTTAACATGCAAAGATTTTACACTATCTTTGGTCATTAAAAATACGATATTTCTTTATAATCGTTTTTATAGACTTTAAAAACATTTAAATTATGGCTAAAGTAGGTATTATTATGGGTAGCAATTCGGACATGCCAGTTATGGTAGAAGCAATTAGCATTTTACATGATTTCAATATAGAGACTGAAATTGATATCGTTTCCGCACATCGTACACCAGATAAAATGATTGACTATGCCAAAAACGCTCATTTACGTGGAATTTCGGTAATAATAGCCGGTGCTGGTGGAGCTGCACATTTACCAGGAATGGTAGCCTCGATGAGCCCGTTACCAGTAATTGGGGTTCCGGTGAAATCAAGTAATTCAATTGATGGTTGGGATTCTGTCCTTTCTATTTTACAAATGCCGGGAGGAGTTCCCGTAGCAACTGTAGCACTTAACGGTGCGAAAAATGCTGGCATTTTAGCCGCACAAATTATTGGAAGTTCTGATCAAAAAGTGTTACAAACTATTATTGATTATAAAGAAGATCTTAAACAAAAAGTGAATAACGCATCTGAAGATTTAAAAAAGTAAACCAGCTATATAAATTGCAAATGAGTAATCCTTTATTACAAAAATTCAAGTCCAAACATACCACTGCACCTTTTTCTAAAATAAAAAACGAACATTTTAAACCAGCATTTAAAGAAGGAATCAAAAGAGCGAAGGCCGAAATTGATACGATAACAAATAATACCGATGTTCCAACTTTTAAAAATACAATTGAAGCATTAGATTTTTCAGGCTATACGTTAGACAGGTTATCATCAGTTTTTTTTAATTTGAATTCTGCAGAAACTAATGACGAAATTCAAAAAATAGCTCAAGAAGTTTCTCCATGGCTATCCGAGTTTTCGAATGATATTCGATTAAATGAAAAATTATTTCAACGCGTAAAAAGTCTTTATGAAAATCGTAAAAACCTGGAATTAACTACTGAACAAAATACGCTATTAGATAAAAAATATAAAAGTTTTTCAAGAAATGGAGCAAATTTAAATGATACTGATAAGGCTAAGCTTCGCGAAATAGATAAAAAATTGTCAAAACTCTCTTTACAATTCGGTGAAAATGTATTGGCAGAAACCAATGCCTATGAGTTGCATATTTCAAATGAAGATGAAATAAAAGGATTACCTCAAGGAGCTAAAGAAGCTGCTCAACTCCTTGCCAAAGAAAAAGATAAAGAAGGGTGGATATTTACGCTAGACTACCCGAGCTATGTTCCGTTTATGACCTATGTTAACAATAGAGAATTACGCGAAAAGTTAGCAAAGGCTTTTGGTTCAAGAGCTTTTAAACAAAATAAGAATGATAACCAACAAATTGTATTAGATATCGTAAAACTGCGGCATAAGCGCGCAAATTTACTTGGATACAAAACGCATGCTCATTTTGTGTTGGAAGAACGTATGGCTGAAACACCTGAAAAAGTTTTATCATTTTCAAACGATTTATTAGTCAAAGCGAAACCAGCTGCCGAACGTGAATTTGACCAATTGAAATCATACGCTCAAAAAGATGGTATTGAACAACTCCAAAAATGGGATGGGGCTTATTACTCAGAAAAATTAAAGAAGGATATATTTGATTTGGATCAAGAAGCTTTAAAACCTTATTTTAGATTGGAAAATGTAATTTATGGTGTTTTCGAAGTTGCCAATAAATTATTCGATCTACAATTTAATAAAGTTGATGATATAGATAAATACCATGAGGAAGTTAAAACATATGAAGTGACCAACTCAAATGGTGATTTTATTGCTATTTTTTATGCTGATTTCTTTCCTCGTAAAGGTAAACGAAATGGTGCATGGATGACTTCTTATAAAAGTCAATGGATAAAAGATGAGGAGAATTCAAGACCTCATGTTTCTATTGTTTGTAATTTCACTAAACCGACTGAAACTAAACCTTCTTTATTGACATTTAATGAAGTTACTACCCTGTTTCACGAATTTGGACACGCCCTTCATGGTATGTTAGCCAATACAACCTACCCTAGCCTGTCAGGAACCAGTGTTTATTGGGATTTTGTAGAATTGCCAAGTCAAATATTAGAAAATTGGTGTTATGAAAAAGAGGCTCTTGACCTATTTGCAAGGCATTATGAATCCAATGAACCGATACCACAAGAAATGGTTCAAAAAATTAAAGATTCTTCTAACTTTTTGGAAGGTACACAAACCTTACGCCAGTTAAGTTTTGGAATGCTAGATATGTCATGGCACGGTAAAGATCCTAGTGATATTGATAATGTAAAAGATTTTGAAGCCAGCGTTTTTGCTGACACAAGATTATATCCTGATGTTGCCGAAAACTGTATGAGTACTTCATTTTCTCACATTTTTCAAGGTGGTTATTCATCCGGTTATTATTCATACAAATGGGCAGAGGTATTAGATGCAGATGCTTTTGAGTTATTTAAAGAAACTGGTATATTCAACAAAAAAAC